>JBKOZG010000249.1:0-5551 GCA_046725775.1 Actinomycetota bacterium
CTGCTCAGCCCTGCTAAGCCCGGCGCGAGAGTCCGACCCCACCAGCAGGAACGTCTTGCCTGGTTGATCGGCGGGACGCTGGCCGGATGGGGCGGCGTCAACGCGGGCGATCTGGGTCCAGGCGTACGCAGGCACCGCCACTAGCCAAAGGATGAACAGGAGCAGCAGAATCAACAACACACGGAAGAACTTCCGAACCGGATGCCGCTGCCTTCGTCGCCGGTGGGGCTGCGGCGCCGCGGGCCTGCCCGGTCGACCAGGACCGCGCGGCGGTCCCGACGCTGGGCGTCCCGGGCGAGGCTGTGGGGTCCGGGAGGGGGGAGGATACGGCGCCGCCCTCTGTGAGTCTGCTTCAGCAGGCCCGGAGGAGCTCGGCATCACGCGAGTGCGTTCGAGCTCCGCCTGCTGGCGGTCGTGTCCGTACAGCCAGTCGAGATCCTCGTCGCGGCCGGGAGACATGTCAGCAAAGGTACCTGGGGGATAGCCGGCAATTGTTTCTGTCTGCTCAGCGCGCCATAATCCGGCGCGTCGGCGTGCCTTCACCGCGGAGCCGGCAGGTACCGAACATACTGGCAGGGATCTTCCCCGAAATTCCTTCCCCTCAGCAGACCGAAAGGCTTCCAAGGTGTCGGTTCGCACCGCGGATGTTGGGCCGCGCGCGCCGGCCTCCTTTCCCACGTGTTTCGAGCGAAGCGAACGCATCAAAAGACGCAGAGGTTTGACCTTTCTCGCCATGACGCTGGTGCTGCCGGGTTCTGCGCAGCTGGCGGGCGGCAGCCGGCGTATCGGCATGTTCGCGCTTCGAATCTGGACGAGTCTGTGGTTGCTTGCGCTGCTGGGCGGTCTGCTGGCGCTCCTCCAGCCGAAGGCTGCACTGGACGCGATCACGCTGGCTCCCACCCTCAAGGCACTCCAAATCGGGATTGTCGTTGTCGGTCTGGGTTGGGTTGGGCTCATTGTGGATGCCTGGCGGCTTGCGAGACCTGGCGAACAGGGCCGCTGGGGTCGGGTTGTTCTCTCAGCCCTCACAGTGACGGTAGCGCTCATCATGTTTGGTGGCTTTATCGCGGCTGCGTCAATGGCCTCTGCGCAACATGAGCTGACCACGACCGTCTTCTCCGGCGGGGGGGACCAAGTCGCGAAACACGGCCGCTACAACGTTTTACTGCTGGGCGGTGACGCTGGACAGCATCGCGTCGGACTCAGGCCGGACAGCATCACTGTGGCAAGTGTTGATGCCGAGAGTGGCCGGACCGTGCTCATCAGCCTGCCGCGCAATCTGCAAGCTGTTCCCTTCCCTAGTCACTCGCCGCTGCATGATCGTTTCCCGCACGGTTATCGATGCCCCGATGGCTCCTGCATGCTGAACGCGGTCTACACCTACGCCTCAGAGCATCGCGATCTCTATCCGGGGGTGGAGAATCCGGGCGCTCAGGCCACAAAGGAGGCCGTCGAAGGGGTGACTGGTCTCACGATCAACTACTGGGTGCTGATCGACCTCAAGGGGTTCGAGTCCCTGGTGGACTCGGTTGGGGGCATCACCATGGACGTCTACCGCCGGGTTCCGATTGGTGGCGGCAGCACCAAGATCCATGGCTACGTCGATGCAGGAAGGACTCGGCATCTCAATGGTTACCAGGCACTCTGGTTCGCTCGTTCACGCTCGGACTCCTCGGACTACGACCGGATGCTGCGACAGAAGTGCGTGATGCGCGCAATGGTCAATCAGCTCGACCCAATCACCGTGCTGACGAAGTTCAACAGCATCGCGGCAGCCAGCAGAGAGGTGGTCGCGACCGATATCCCAGCGTCGGAGATCGGCACCATGATCGATCTCGCACTCAAGGCAAAGGGGCTGCCAGTTTCGAGCCTGGCTCTGATGCCGCCGCTGATCGATCCCAGTTCGCCGGACTTTGACAAGGCGCGCCGCACCGTCCAAAAGAGGATTGAGGCCTCTGAGGCTAGCGACAGTCGGGTGGCCGAACCATTGCCAGCGGCTACCCCGAGTGCCACCCCAAAGCCCAGGCCAACGGCATCGCCTTCCCAGCACGCGCAGACCGACGATCTAGGAAAGGTCTGTTCAGCCTAACTATATTTTGAGCTGCTCGCGCGTCGCGCTGTATTGATTGCTCGCTCCGCTGGCAGAGGCTGGGCTCGTGAGCCGCTGTTTTCCTCACTCGCTACCAGACGAAAGGCGTGTCTGCTCCCTCGCTCGTCAGGACTGCGGCGCGCCAGTCTGGCTCCGTGCGGCGGCGCGCGATGCCCGACGCTGCAGCTGATGACAGGATGATCGGGTGAAGTCCGCTGAAGATCGAGTCGGCACAGCCTGGCCCGGTGTCTCGGTTGTCATGCCGGTACTCAACGAGGAACGACACCTCGAGGCGGCGATCCGCAGGGTGCTCGACCAGGACTACCCGGGCGAGCTTGAGGTGATCATTGCGGTTGGGCCCAGCAGCGACGGAACGCGAGAGATCGCCGCCGCACTTACTGCGGCGGATCCCCGGATCCGCGTAGTCGACAATCCAGCAGCCCGTACGCCGACCGCGCTGAACCTTGGCATTGCCGCGGCTCTGCACCAGATCATTGTCCGGGTCGATGGACACGGTGAGCTCACTGACGGCTATATCAAAAGAGCTGTGGAGCTCCTCGATGAGACTGGTGCTGCCAACGTCGGCGGTGTCATGTACGCGCAGGGAAAGACCCCCTTTGAGGAGGCCGTGGCCGCCGCGTACACGACGCGACTTGGACTTGGCGGTGGAGCGTTCCACCTGGCTGATTCGCCGGCTGCGGAGGCGGAGACAGTATTTCTCGGTGTGTTTCGCAAGGATGCGCTGGTTGCCGTGGGCGGTTTCGACGAAAGCATGCATCGCGCACAGGACTGGGAGCTGAATTACCGCTTGCGGACGCGTGGACACAAGATCTGGTTCTCCCCAGAGCTGCGGGTGACGTACCGTCCGAGATCCACGCTTCGCGAGCTCGTAAAGCAGATGTACGAGACCGGGTCCTGGCGTCGCGAGGTCATCAGGCGCCATCCGGAATCCGCCAATGCCCGTTACCTAGCCCCACCACTTACTCTGCTAGGCGTGTTAGCGGGCTCGGTGGCGGGGCTGTTTGGTGTGATCCTCGACTCCCGGCTGCTGCGGGCGGGCTTCCTCGCTCCGGGGGGCTATATGGCGTTGATCATTGGTGGCTCGTTAGTCGTAGCGCGGCCGATGTCGGCCTCGGCTCGCCTGCGGCTCCCACTGGTGCTAGCGGCGACTCATCTCGCGTGGGGAGCTGGCTTCCTGAGGGGCCGAGCGTGATACCGGTAGTGGAAGGCCGTGCCTGAGCGCCGAGCATCCTCGGCGGCTGACGCCGCCTCCTCGGTGTTGGCAGCGAAGGGCTTCTGGACAGGACATGCTTGGCCTGAGCCTGCGGGGTGTGGCACACTCTAGGCCTGTTCCGCATTGCGGCACAGCTTTTGAGAGGGTAGGAGTTTCGATCTCGTTGACGTCAGCGGACCTGGAGCCGAGGCGGGCCATTGTGGGGTCGGTCCTTCGAGCTATGCGGCTATTGGATCTGTTCGAGCGCGGCGTGCCAGAGATGTCTCTTGCCGAGTTTGCGCGGCGAAGCGGGTACTCAAAGTCGACGACCTACCGACTGCTGCTCACCCTCGTGGAAGCAGGCTGGTTGGAGCGCAGCCCTGCTGGCGCATTCCGACTGACAATCAAAGCCTTTCAGGTAGGCAGCGTCCTCGTGGACAGCCTGGAGCTGCGCCGGGAGGCGGGCCCGATCATGGCGAGGATGGCGGGTGAGATTGACGAGGCGGTCTATCTGATTGTCGCCGATGGGACGCGCGCGGTGTGTTTGGAACGCATCGACAGCGGACAGGGCGTGCGCGTGGCGGACCTGTACGTCGGTGGGTCGCAGCCTCTGAATCTGGGCGCTGCCCCCCGCGCGTTGCTGGCGTTCGACGAGGACCGGCTGTTGCCACCTTTGCTAGAGGAGGGATTGAGCGGGAGGACTGAGCACAGCCTCGTCAATCCCGCAGACCTGCTGGGCGACCTGGCGGAGACGCGGCTGCGCGGCTACAGCATCTCCGACGAGGACGTTACTCCAGGTATCGGAGCCATCGGGGCGCCGATACTCGGTGCCGACGGCCTTGCCGTCGCGGCCCTAAGCTTTGGCGGTCTGCGGCAGCATGTCCTGCCACCGAGACCGACACACGTGGCCTGCCTGCTGCAGGCCTGCCAGGAAATCTCGACGCGGCTCGGTTACCGGCGGCCTGGAGACCTCTGGTCGGCCGGGTATCACCTCACTGCCAGCACCGCCTCCACGGCTGAGTGACTCGCGCAACTGGAACCTCCAATCCCGTGTGGTCTCTACCATGGCGCGGTGCTGCGGACGGGTTCAGCCCTCGTCCAGTAACGCTGAGCTAGTCCCTATCAGATCTCACCGTTGACAGGAATGATCTGCAGGTCTAGCGTGCCGCATAGTAGAACACTGTACCGCGTAGCGGAACGCTCATGCCGTTCCGGTGCCTGCCACGGAGGCGACTGGTACGGGAGCGCGCCGTCTGGCTATCCAAAGGAGAGTCGCCATGTCGACTGCGCACGGGGCAAGTGCCCATTCAAATGTTCCGGCCGGCGGGGACGCGAGCGGAGCCTACACCGGCTACCTGATCAAGTTGACAGTGATCTCGACGTTGGGTGGATTGCTGTTCGGCTACGACACAGGGGTCATCTCCGGCGCGCTGCCGTTTTTAAAGGCGGACCTGAACCTGTCGGACTTGCAGGAGGCGAGCGTCGTCAGCTCGCTGCTGTTCGGCGCCATGATCGGCGCTCTGATCGGTGGCAAGCTGTCAGACGTTCTAGGCCGCAAGGGCGCATTGCGGTTCTGCGCCATCCTGTTCTTTCTGGGCGCGTTCGGCACCGCTCTAGCACCGTCGTTTGGGGTCATGGTGCCCGCCCGGATCGTCCTTGGGATCGCGGTGGGCGCTGCGGCCGCCACCGTGCCTGTGTACTTGGCCGAGATGGCGCCGGCGCACCGCCGCGGCAGGATGGTGACGATCAATGAGTTAATGATCGTCGGTGGCCAGTTCCTGGCCTTCGCCATCAACGCACTCATCGATGCCCTGTTCGGCGGCCCGAGCGTGTGGCGGTGGATGTTGCTTGTCGCGGCCATTCCGGCGGTCGCGCTGTTCATCGGGCTCTACTTCCTGCCCGAGTCACCCCGCTGGTACGCGGTGCGAGGCCGGCTGGACGACGCCAAGCACGTCCTCGGGCTCAGCCGGCCTCCACAGGAGGCAGCCGAGGAGTACAACGTCATCGCGACGCACGCGCAACGCGATGTCTCGGAGGACAAGGGAGCAGCACTGCGCGACCTCCGAGCCTACGCCTGGATGCGCCGGGTGCTTTGGATCGGGATCGGCCTGGCCATCGTTCAGCAGGCGACCGGCATCAACACCGTGAATTACTACGCCCCACGATCCTTGAGTCGGCTGGTGTCGGAACCAGCGCGGCCCTGGTTCTCACAATTACCGTTGGTGTGGTGGGAGTCGGGGGAACCATTC
>JBKOZG010000426.1:0-13271 GCA_046725775.1 Actinomycetota bacterium
CTCATCGATCCAGTACTGATGCCACTCTTCGTCGGTGCCGGGCTTGACGAAGAACTCCATTTCCATCTGCTCGAACTCGCGGGTACGGAAGATGAAGTTGCCTGGAGTGATCTCGTTGCGGAAGGACTTGCCGATCTGGCCGATGCCGAAGGGCGGCTTCTTCCGCGTCACCTGAACGACGTTGACAAAGTTGACGAAGATGCCCTGCGCGGTCTCTGGACGGAGGTAGTGCAAACCAGATTCATCCTCAACTGCACCGAGGTAGGTCTTGAGCATCATGTTGAAGTCCCGCGGCTCGGTCCACTGACCCCGAGTACCGCAGTGCGGGCAGCTGATCTCTTCAAAACCCGTCGGCTTGCGACCCTTCCGGGCCTCGAAGTCCTCCTCCAGATGATCGGCTCGGAAGCGCCGGTGACAAGACAAGCATTCGGTCAGCGGGTCGTTGAACGCATTGACGTGCCCCGAAGCCACCCACACCCGGCGTGGCAGGATCACCGAGGAATCAAGGCCGACGATATCCTCCCGCTCGGTAACGACCGAGCGCCACCACTGTTTCTTGACGTTCTCCTTGAGCTCGACACCGAGCGGTCCGTAATCCCACGCCGAGCGCGTTCCGCCGTAGATCTCTCCCGCGGGGAAGACGAAGCCACGGCGCTTGCACAAGCTGATGACTTTGTCGAGTCGGCTGGTCGAAGTCACGAAGTGTTCTCCAGACATATTGCTGCGCCATCCCCGGCTGGGATGGAGTCAGCGCACTAGGTTATCGCCCACAGCGTAGGAGCTCCGGACCGCAGACCGTACGCGCAGATCGCGGCGGCTGCCTCCCTCGCCTTATCAACCCACCCTGGTGGCACGCTCTGGCCCGTTGCCCGCGTCATCCACCAGACTGTGATGTCAGCGAAACGTGTTTGAAACGCGACCCACCTAGCGTCGGGAAAGCGCCGCCCCCCGTCAGGAGGCTGACCATGATCGAGCACGTTGATCCGTTCATCGGCAGCTCGGTAACCGACCTCCCCGCCCTCCAGGGTTTGGCCGATACTTGGTGGTGGCCAAAACCTCAGGTCGGCAATACTCACCCGGGCGCGACCTACCCATTCGGCATGGTTTCGGTATGCGCGTACTCCGGCGCCTATCCCACCGGATACGGGATCTACCAGCTCAACACCGAGGGAGTGCCCTCCCAGATCTACGACACCCAGATCGCCTCAGGTTTCACCCACTTCCAGCAGTCCGGGACCGGCGCGATCCGCAAGTACTACAACTACTTCCGTGTCACGCCCATGGTGGAGCCGCTCGACAGCCTCGGAAACGCCTGGGAACTGCAGGACGAGTTCGCGGAACCGGGCTACTACGCCACGACCCTCAGCTCTGGCATCGGTTGTGAACTCACAGTCGGCCCCAAGAGTGCCGTACACCGCTACACCTTCCCGGCCCACAGGGATGCGCGGCTGGTGATCGACTTCTCGATGGGCGGTCTTGCCATTCCCTACGGCACGACGGTCCCACTTCGCGCACACATCGAGGCCATTGGGCCAGGCATCGCACAGGCCGAGATCATCGTGGAGGGAGCGCCGCTGGCGGTGTACCTGGAGTGCGACGCTGGCGACTTGAGGCAGCTGCTGTGGTACGACCGGCGGCTGATGCCGGGGGGCACCCGCCTCGACTTCGACCGAATCCGGCCTACAACGCTACGGCCCTTCGGGTTGATGTGGCGTGGGCCGACCGAGCCCGGCCAGGTGCTCGAGCTGCGATTCGGCTTCTCACTTCGCGGCGTCAAGCAGGCCAAGCGCAATCTTCATGCCGACTGCGGATCGGGCTCCGCGGCGTTCGAGAGCCGGCGTAACGAGACCTCAACGGTGTGGCAGCAGCACTTTGACAAGATCAAGATCGAAACATCCTCGGCTACTCGTAAGACGATCTTTTCCACCGCCGTCTACCATTCGCTGATCAAGCCCTGCTTTGCGCCGCAGGAAAGCCCAATGTGGCCCAGCGAAGGACCCTTCGTCTTCGATATTTGCACGATGTGGGACATCTACCGCACTCAGCTGCCGCTGATGACCGCGCTGTTTCCAGAGCGGGCCGCCGAGCTGGCCAACGCGTTGTTGACGATCTGCGAGGAAGAGGGCAACTTGCCGATCGGTTACCGCATGGCCAAGGGCGCGGATCGATTCACGCGGCAAGGCAGCGCGTTGGCCCACACCTTTCTCGCCGATCTCTGCGAGCTCAGCGTGCCTGGCATTGATTGGGACTGGGCGCTGTGTCATATGGACGCCGACCTGCGACGCCACTATGGCGAGGATTACCTGCTGCGCGGGCTCGCGGAGCCGATCACGCACACCCTTGACCTCGCAGTCGGATATCAGTGCACAGCGAAGGTGGCGCACTACGTCGGCGACAACCAACTGGCTGAACAGTTTGAACACCTGGCCGGTCAGTGGATCAACGCATTCAATCCCGACGACGGCCTGCTCCACGACTCGACGTACTACGAGGGTGGCAAGTGGAACTATTCCTTCCGGGTGCTGCACGACATGCAGGCACGCATCGTCCTGGCTGGTGGCGAAAGCCAGTTCCTTGAGTTGTTGGATCGGTTCTTCGGTTACGGTGCCGACCCCGTCAAGCAGGTGGGAGAACGACCGAGCGCGGCTGACCTGGCAGCGGGGTACGGACTGAACCGCTTCGAAGGGCTGAACAACGAGCCGGACATGGAAGCGCCATGGGCCTACCACTACGCAGGGCGGCCAGATCGTACGGCCGAGGTGGTGCACGCGGCTGTCAACAACATGTTCGGGCCAGGCCGCGGCGGGTTGCCAGGTAACGACGACTCAGGTGCCTTGAGCTCTTGGTACGTCTGGGCCTCGCTCGGCCTCTTCCCGATCGCGGGTCAGAGCCAATATCTGCTTAATACGCCGTCCTTCGCCGAATCGCGAATCGCCCTTGCCGACCAGGAGTTGGTGATCAGTGCGCCCGGTTTCGTCGAGCCCGTGGCTGGCGGTCCCGTGCAGTATGTGCAGAAAGCGATCTTCAACGGCGAGCTGCTGAATCGGACCTGGCTGACGGCACGTGAGTTGCACGGTGGCGGACACCTCGAGTTGCAGCTTGGCCAGAAGCCGTCGGCCTGGGGGACGATCACCCGCCCACCATCGGCCTCACAATCGGATGCGACCCATCCACCGGCGGCTGCGGCCGCATCGGCTCCAGCCACGTTGGCGGATCCGCGCAAGTGATCAAACCGACCGGCATCGATGATCAGACCACGGGGCGTCCGATGATGAATGCGTTGAATAGCCAGGATTGGGGCGGCCGCGAGCTTCCGCGGCGGCTGGTCATTGTCGTGCGAGCCGACCCTGTGATCTGCGGCCACTCGGGTGAGGCGCGCAATCTCGCTGAGGTCGCGCTGCAGCGCGGCTTTGCCGATGTGCGGATCGTTACGTGGCCCCTCGACCTACTTGCGACATCCGGTCTGCCGTTAAAGCCGCTCGACGGGATACTCCCCTATAGCAAGGGCATCGAGGTGGAACGCCCTGAACCAGTCGGTGATTACAAGGTGCTGGACGGTCGTTACCTCGCGGGAATGACGGGACGCCTGGTCGAACTCTTCACTGACAGGATCCCGACGGTCTGCATGTCGCTCTACCTCAGTCCGCACACACTCGCGGTGTCGGAAGCGCTTCGAATTGCCCTTTCCACCGGCCTTCCGGTTTCGGTTGCCACCATTGCGGAAGCGGTTGGCTCCGACGTCACGAACGTGGTCCGCTCCTGCGCGGCTGACGGGCGCTTGGGCGCGGCGGCGCAAGTATTGTCCGACTACCTCGCCAGCGATCTGCCGGTCGCAGTGTCGGAATACACCAAGGAGTTGATCATCTCCTCGGCTCAAGAGATCGATGCTCGGCACGGCACCTCGTTTGCCGAACGATGCCGGCAGCGCGTCGCCATCTCCTACCCCGCCGTCAACACCGCTGACTATCTCGGTCTGCGGCCCGAGCAAACAGCAGAAGTGCTCGACCGGCGTGGGCTCTCACGCGACGGCTATGTGCTCTATTTGTCCAGACTGGCTCGCGCCAAGGGGGTGGATGACTTGATCGCCGGGTTCACGACGAGCCCGGCGTGTCGTGACCTGGGGCTCGTGATCGCGGGCAACGGGCCGGAGGCGCAACACCTCCAAGGACTCGCCGCCGCGACCTCAGCGGCAGATCGGATCCGATTCCTCGACGACGTCGACGACGACGAAAAGCCGCATCTGATGGCGGGATGCGCTGCATTCGTATTGCCGAGCAAACCGCGGCCGGAGTTCGTCGAGACATTCGGTATCGCGCTTGTAGAGAAGATGCTGGCGGGCGGCGGTCCAGCGATCACCACCGCCACTGGTGGGATTGCCGAGGCGGTTGGCGACAGCGCGATGATAGTCCCAGTCAACAGCCCAAGTGCCATTGCCGACGCGCTGGATCTCGCGCTGAGCATGCCCAGCCAGGAGCGGACCAGGATGGCCGAGCGGGCTCGCGAGTACGCACTGCAGTTCGACCGGACCCACGTCTTCGACCGACTGCTGGAGCGGCTGGCCGAGACGACCGAGCGAGAGCTCAGCCCGATCTGAGCTCAGCTGCCGGGCAATGGTCCACCCAGTTGCTGGCTCTTCTCCCAGACGGAGACATGCTGCCTGCTTTCGCTGGTGAAAGGCTGGCGTTTCCAGCCGCTCCAGCGTTCCCGGAGTGACATCCCGGCGAGCCGTGCCATCAGGTCGAGCTCTGCGGGCCACACGTAGCGAAACGGCATCGAATCTCCCTCGAGCTTGTCGTCGACGGCCCAGTAGTGGTGCGAGATCAAGCCCTGGGAGGCGACGTCGTACTCATCGAACCCAAGCCGTGTGGCACTGACGGTGAACGGGCGCACGGTCTCACCGGGTGGCAGCCGCTGGAGGTCGGGCACCATTACCTCGATCACGAAGCGCCCGCCTGGCTGCAGATGCGCGGCGACGTTCTGGAAGCAGGCGATCTGCTCATCCTGGGTCGTCAGGTTCATGATCGTGTTGAAGACCAGATAGGCAACCGAGAAACGCTCCGCGACGGCGGTCGTCGCAAAGTCGCCGACAGTCACACCGATCTGATCTGCGCCGGGTTTGGCCCGCAGCCTGGCGACCATCGCCTCCGACAAATCGATGCCATATACGCGGATGCCGCGCT
This sequence comes from Actinomycetota bacterium, assembly GCA_046725775.1. GTDB lineage: Bacteria > Actinomycetota > Actinomycetes > Propionibacteriales > Propionibacteriaceae > Microlunatus. The sequence goes on from JBKOZG010000426.1 coordinate 5,181, forward strand.
GCGACAGCGGGAGCGCGATCCGGCCAGTGCCGATGCCAAGCTCCAGAGCAGTCCCGTCGAAGCAGAGGTCGACAAGGAAGTCGACAACTGGGTCGACAGTCGCGGGGACAGACATGTCGGCGGTCGACTCGTCGTAGCGCTCGGCGACAGGATCGGCGAAGTAATCCTTGGGCATGAGAGCACTCTGCCAAAACGTCGCCGGTCAGGCATTGTTCATCTCCTGTTTGACTTCGGAGCGAGCCTTAATGAAAATGGTTCTCATGTCGATTAGGGATGGATGCCTGGTCACGCTGGCGTGCCTGCTGCCCCTCGTAACGATGGGCGGATGCGCCACCGCCGAATCGGCTAACACCGTCGAGGCGAAGCAATCGGGTCAGCTCACCATCGTGGCTGCCTTCTACCCGCTGCAGTTCGTCGCCCAGCATGTCGCGGGTGATCAAGCTGCGGTGGCCAGCTTGACACAGCCAGGGGCCGAGCCGCACGACTTGGAGCTGACGCCCCGCCAGGTCGCGAGCCTCACCACTGCAAGCCTGGTGATCTACCAGAAGGGATTCCAGGCGGCGGTTGACGAGGCCGTTGTGCAGAGCGGCAACCTGGAAGTGATCGATACCAGCACGGTCGTTCCGCTGGGCCCATTGCCGACGGGCGTAGATGATCATGATCATGGGTCGGACGTTGAGCCCGACGGCTTGGAGATGGACCCGCACATCTGGCTGGACCCGACGTTGCTTTCGCCGATTGCTCGAGCAGTGGAGGAACAGCTCTCGCGGATTGATCCCGATCATGCAGCTGATTACGCGCACAACACAGAGACACTCGTCACAAGGTTGGAAAGTCTTGACAGTTCGTTCCGCACGGGTCTGGCGCGCTGTGAACGGACAGAGTTCATCACGAGTCACGCTGCCTTTGGCTATCTGGCCGAGCGGTATCACCTGACCCAGATCGGGATCAGCGGTCTCAGTCCTGACGCTGAGCCGTCGCCTGCGCGGATCGCCGAGGTGCAGCACGAGGCACGAGAGCACAAGCTCACAACCATCTTTTACGAGACGCTGGTCTCGCCAGCGGTTGCGAAGGCGATTGCCGGTGATCTTGGTCTTGCTACCGATATTCTGGATCCGGTCGAGGGCATCACCGGCGAGTCGCGGGGGCAGGATTACCTTTCGGTCATGGCGTCTAACCTGGCAGCGCTCCGGAAGGCGGGCGGATGCTCGTAGGAGCGAGTACGGTGCTGGCGGCCGACGATCTGACGGTTGAACTCGGCGGGCTTCCCGTGCTGCGCGGGGTCAGCCTTTCGGTACGGGCGGGTGAGGCTCTGGCTTTGATGGGAGGCAACGGCTCCGGAAAATCCACTCTGGTCCGGGCCCTACTCAGCCTCCTGCCCCACCAACGTGGCGCGATCCACCTTTTCGGCTTGCCCCTGCGGAGCTTCCGGCAGTGGTCGCGCGTCGGCTACGTTCCACAGCGCTCGATGGCGCTGCTCGGCGGGTCGAAAGTGAAGGAGGTCGTTGCAGCCGGACGGTTGGCACACAGACGGCCCTTCCGACCGCTGAGCCGAGGCGACCGCGAGGCGATCCATGATGCAATCGCGCGGGTTGGACTCTCCGAACAGCTCAATACCGACATTGCTGCGCTGTCCGGCGGGCAGCAGCAACGGGTGCTGGTCGCGCGGGCACTTGCCGGCAACCCGGACCTACTGGTGTTGGACGAGCCCACGTCGGGAGTTGACCTTGAGCATCAGCGGGTGCTTGCCGGTGTCCTGTCCGAGCGGTTGTCAGCGGGTGCTGCCGTACTCGTGGTCCTGCATGATGTCGGCTCGCTCGGCGACCTCATCGACCGCGCGGTGGTGCTGAGCGACGGTCGAGTGGCACATGACGGCCCACTCGGCGATCTTGGGCAGCACCATCGCCGGCTTGGCGGTCACGAGTATCTCGATCATGGTCGGACAGCTGCGGATGATCATGGTGAAGGTGCGGAAAGCTGGCTGGGCGGTGCTGTGGAACCGTGATCGAAATCTTGTCGTATCCCTTTATGCAGCGTGCGCTGGTCGCCGCACTGCTCACAGGTTTGATCGCACCCGCCATCGGCACGTACGTCGTCCAGCGTCGGATGAGCCTGCTCGGTGACGGCCTCGGCCACGTGGCTCTCGCTGGTGTTGGCCTGGCGCTGTTGACTGGCACGGCACCGATCCCGATCGCTGTAGTCGCCTGCATCGCGGGCGCCGGTGTCGTCGAGGTGCTCCGCCAGCGCGGCAAGGCCAGCGGCGATGTGGGCCTTGCCGTCCTGTTCTACGGCGGCCTGGCCGCAGGTGTCTTCCTGTCAGGTATCTCCGGTGTAGGCGCCGGAGGGCTGGTGCAGTACCTCTTTGGCTCACTCACCACCGTGACAACGGGCGATCTCAAGATGGTCGCAGCGCTCGCCATCGTGGTCTTGGTGCCAACCATTGGACTGGCACCGCAGTTGTATGCCGTATCGACAGACGAGGAATTTGCACGGACCCAAGGTCTGCGAGTGCGGCTCTACAACATCGCGGTGGTGGCTCTCGCCGCTGTCACGGTCGCGCTGGCGATGCGGACCGTGGGGTTACTGCTGGTCAGCGCGCTGATGGTGGTTCCCGTGGCGGCGGCACGCAATCTAGTACGCGGTTTCAACACAGGCCTCATCTGCGCCGTCGCTATCGGCGTGGCAACCGCTGTTGGCGGCGCGGTGGGCTCGTTCTACGCGAACGCGGCGCCGGGTGCATTCATCGTGCTGCTGGCCATCGCAGTCTTCATGCTGAGTTGGCCTGTCTCCTATCTGCTGCGACGGCGGCGTACCGCGGCCGTACTTTCGGAGTCGGTCGATGATGATGAGCTGCCGGCTCCGCACACGGTCACCGAGAGCCATCCTCACCGCCATGCCGCTGGTTGCGGGCATCCAGCTGTGCAGCACGGCGACCACACTGACTTCATCCATGAAGGACATCGGCACGCCGCTCATGCCGATCACTACGATGAGCATTGAGCCGTCCGGCCGAAGCCGCCGAGGAGCATCGAGATGACGACCAGCCCTGGCACCAAAGCGGATACCAAGGCCAAGCCGTCGGGTGCTCAGCGCAAGACCCGACAGCGGGCCGCCGTTGAGGAAATTCTGTCTGACCGACATGACTTCCGGACCGCTCAGCAGATTCACGACGATCTGCGGCGTCATGGCGAACGCATTGGCCTGACCACGGTCTATCGGACGCTACAGCTCATGGCCGAGTCAGGTGATCTCGACGCCATCCGGACCAACGAGGGTGAGACGGCGTACCGGCGTTGCTCGACGGGGCACCATCATCACCTGGTTTGCCGCACCTGTGGCAGGACGGTCGAGGTCTCTGGCCCTGCGGTCGAGCGGTGGGCGAATGCTGTTGCCGAAAAGCACGGTTTCCGAGAGATCAGTCACGACCTAGAGCTCTTCGGCACTTGCAACTCGTGTTGAGACCCCGCAGAACGGCTAAGCCCGTATTAGGTGCTGACAAGTCGCATACGAACGCAGACCGAAGCCAGCTGTTTGCCAGCACCTTCTCTGATGGAGAGATGTCAGGTTTCGCTGGTGATGTTAGGTACAGCTCCGCCATAGCGGCGGTCACGTGCGGCGTACAGCTCGATCGCTCGCCACAGATCACGGCGGTCGAAATCAGGCCACAACCGATCAAGAAACACCAGCTCCGCGTACGCGCTTTGCCAGAGCAGGAAGTTGGATGTCCGCTGCTCGCCCGACGAGCGGACAAAGAGGTCAACGTCTGGGATCTCGGGCTCGTCGAGGAAGTGCCGAAATCGCTCCTCAGTGAGCTTGCGCGGATCAAGCCGCCCCTCGGCCGCCAGCTGTGCGATGTGCCGAGTCGCGTCCACGATCTCGGCGCGGCCTCCGTAGTTGACGCAAAACTGCAAGGTCAGCACGTCATTGTCAACGGTGCGGCGCTCAGCGTCCTGCAGCTCGGTGATCACGCTTCGCCAAAGCCGCGGCGATCGGCCGGCCCAGCGCACTCGCACTCCCATTTCATCCAGCTGGTCCCGACGCCGCCTGATCACATCGCGGTTGAAGCCCATGAGCCAGCGAACCTCGTCGGGCGATCGGTTCCAGTTTTCTGTGGAAAACGCGTACGCGGAGAGGTACTTCACGCCGATCTCGATGGACCCTTCGATCACGTCGAACAGCGACGCCTCACCCCGTGCGTGGCCCTCGGTCCGTGGCAGGTTACGTGCCTTCGCCCAGCGCCCATTGCCATCCATCACGATCGCGACATGGGTCGGCAGCCGCTTTCGAGGGATTTGCGGCGGTCGTGCTCCGCTTTCGTGCGGTCGCGGGGAGGTCGGCGCCGGTCGTGCCGTCCTAGCAAGCTTGGCCATGTCAGGGACAATATCGAGGTGCCGACATACCGTGACGAAGCAGTGGTTCTTCGCACGCACAAGCTCGGTGAAGCCGATCGGATCATCACCATGCTGAGCCGACACCGCGGCAAGATTCGCGGGGTGGCGAAGGGGGTACGGCGCACCACCTCGAAGTTCGGCGCTCGGCTCGAGCCGTTCTCCCACATCGATCTGCAGCTCGCCGTCGGGCACACCCTTGACGTGATCACACAAGTCGAATCGCTGGATGCTTTCGGTGACCGGCTGTCCGACGACTATCCGGCGTACACAGCGGGCCAGGTGATGCTCGAGACGGCCGATCGCCTGGTGGTCGAGGAATCCGAGCCTGCCCTGCAGCAATACCTACTGCTCGTGGCGGCCTTGCGAGCGCTCACCCTGGGCACCTCCGACGGACATCGCCCGCCGACATTGATCTTGGACTCCTATCTGCTGCGGGCCATAGCGGTCGCGGGCTATGCGCCCTCTTTCTCCGACTGCGCCCGCTGCGGTATAGCGGGGCCCCACCGAGCCTTCTCGCCTGCCTTAGGTGGCGCGGTCTGCGAGCGATGCCGTCCATCTGGAGCTGCCCGGCCCGCTCCCGAAACACTGGCATTACTCGGTGCGCTGCTCGAGGGCCGCTGGAGTGATACGCGCCAGGTGCTCGATCGTGTGGCACGCGAGGCGAGCGGGATGACCGCTGCCTTCATAGCCTGGCATCTGGATCGCAACTTGAGATCCATGGCGCATGTCGAGCGTTGAGCCGAGGTGGCCGCCGCCGCAGGAATCTCCGGTCTTCATTGTAGCCTCGCAATCGGCGGCGGTGCAGCGACCGCATCGGGTCGCGTACGTTCTGGCTGCGATCATGCCGGTGATCTTGCTTGTGGCACTGGCCATCCCGGTCGGTGTGGCATGGACGATCGCCCGGCTGCGGCAGACTCCAAGCAGCGTGACCACGCCACCCCCACTGAATCCCAACGCGACTGAAGGAGAACCCGGCCTCGGCGATCCCTACTACCCACAGGCCGGAAATAGCGGTTACGACGTGACCAAATATCAGATCATGATCAACTGGGATCCGGCGGCACAGGCCATCACCGGTACTGCGACCATCAGCGCATGGGCTAACCAGCAGCTCAACTCCTTCTACTTCGACCTGGCCCTGCATACCGACAAAGTCACCGTCAATGGTGTGCCCGCGGAATCCATCGCCAGAGGTTTCTCCGACGTCTATGTCAAGCCAGCACAACCGATCCCGATTGGCAGCTCGTTTCAAGTAGCGATCGGCTACTCCGGCAAACCCGGTGACATTCGGCAGGGCGACGTGCGCCCGTGGTTGGCCACCAACGGCGAGTGGACCGCGGCCGGTGAGCCGGAGAGCGCTGCGTGGTGGTACCCCTCTAACGATCACCCGTCGGATCCAGCGCTGATGGATGTCTCGATCCGGGTGCCCACTGGTATGGAGGCCATCAGTGTCGGCCGACTCGAGTCGGCCGACACTGGGAACGAACAGGACTTCAACACCTGGCACTGGATAGCCCGGCAGCCCATGGCGACTTATGTGAACTTCGTCTCCATTGGTCAGTACGAGCTAAAGCAGGGCATCGACCATGGCGTGCCGTATCTCTATGCGGTATCGGAGCAGCTGTCCGCAGAGGACCGCAAGAAGGCATTTGCCACACTGGTGAGCTCCGGGATGCGGATCCGGACGCTTGAGACGATGTTCGGTCCCTACCCATTTACTGAGCTCGGAGGCATCGTCCCGGTACACCAGCTCTGGTTCGGTGGGTTGGAGACCCAGACCCGGCCGGTCTACGACGCCAGGTCGATCTTGAATCCTGGATTCGCACCTGGTCTGCTCGATCATGAGCTTGCCCATATGTGGTTCGGCGACAACGTCACCGTTCGGCAGTGGAACGACATTTTCATCAGTGAGGCGTATGCATCCTGGGCCCAGTGGGGAGCCAGGGAGCGGCGGGGCGGACGCAAGGCCAATGATTCTTTGAATGGCACTTACCAGCGCGTTGCTAACAACGATGACTTTTGGAAGATCACCATGATCGACCCCAGCAGAGCGCACCTCTTCGATGCGGTTTACGCGCGAGGCGCCATGGCGCTCCAGGCGCTCCGCAATGTGATCGGGGACGAGGCATTCTTCAAGTTGGCAAGGGACTGGAGTCAAAATCCGGGGAGCCGCACCCTCGAGGATTGGATGGCGGCAGCGCAGTCGCACACCACAGTTGATCTTGGATCCTTCTTCCAGGCCTGGATCTACGCTCCAGTCGCCCCTGCCCGTACAGCGGAAAACGGCTTCCGATAACCGCCTTCTTGCTGACGCCCCACCTACCTTGTGCGCGCTCCACATTGGTGGGGCCGTTGAGTGAGGAGGTGAGGCGTCAGCGAAGGGGTGAGGAGAAACCCAAGCTGCAAGCAATGCACGAGCAGCTTCAGAAAGGGATCTAAGCCACTCGGTTGATGGCCGAGGTGACGGCCTTGAGCGAGGCATTGACGATGTTTGCGTCCATCCCTACTCCCCACACGACTACGCTGTCCTCGCCCGCACCGACCTCGCATTCCACGTAGGCCGCCGCGAGCGCGTCGCCACCTGCGGACAGCGCATGCTCGGCGTAGTCAAGCACCCGCACCTGGTGGCCGAGCGTGGAAATGGAGTCCACGAACGCCGATACAGGGCCGTTTCCCTCCCCAGTGATCGACTGGGTTGAGCTGTTGGCCATGACCTGCGCGGCAAGGGAGGTTTGGCCGTTCTCTGACGAGGTCGTCGCGACGCTTAGCAAGCGCAGCGGAGTTTCAGGCTCGAGGTACTCGAACTGGAAGATTTCCCATAGCCGGCTAGCGCTCACTTCACCGCCGCCGGCGTCGGTGTGTGCCTGCACGGCCTTCGAGAACTCGATCTGCAGCCGCCTCGGCAGGTCCAGATTGTGCTCGGACTTCATGATGTAGGCGACGCCGCCTTTGCCAGACTGGGAGTTCACCCGGATGACGGCCTCGTACGTGCGGCCGACATCGAAAGGATCGATTGGCAGGTACGGAGCCTCCCAGGCGATCTCTCTGACGCTGACGCCTTGCGCGTGCGCCCGTTTCTCCAGGTCCTCCAGACCTTTCTTGATCGCGTCCTGGTGACTGCCTGAAAACGCGGTGTAGACCAGGTCGCCAGCATAAGGGTGGCGCGGGTGGACTGGCAGGTTGGTGCAGTACTCCACGGTGCGACGGATCTCGTCGATGCGCGAGAAGTCGATCTTGGGGTCTATTCCTTGTGAGAACAGGTTCATTCCCAGAGTGACCAGGTCCACATTGCCGGTGCGCTCGCCGTGGCCGAAGAGGCAGCCCTCGACCCGGTCCGCCCCAGCCATCATGGCCAGCTCGGTCGCTGCGGTTGCCGTGCCACGGTCGTTGTGCGGGTGCAGCGATATCGCTACATGCTCGCGGTTATGCACGTGCCGACTGAACCATTCGATCTGATCGGCGTACACGTTCGGTGTTGCCATCTCAACAGTCGCCGGCAGATTCAAGATGATCTCGCGGCCGCCCGATGGCTGCCACACATCCATCACCGCATTGCACACCTCGACCGCGAACTCCATCTCGGTGCCGGTGAAGATCTCCGGCGAATACTCGTAGCCGAACTCGACCTCGCCCAGATACCTGTCTCTTATACACATCTGACGCTGCCGACGACATTGTGGTAGTGTGGGGGGGGGGGGGG
>JBKOZG010000159.1:0-16098 GCA_046725775.1 Actinomycetota bacterium
CACAGCAATGGTGCCTTCTACGCCATCGCCGACGAGTGCTCCCACGCCTCAATCCCGCTGTCGGAGGGAGACGTTGGCGACGGCGAGATCGAGTGCTATCTTCATGGGTCGCGCTTCGATCTGCGGACCGGAGGGCCGATCGGTCTGCCTGCGACGGAGCCAGTCCCGATCTACCGCTGCACTGTCGAGGGCAACGACGTCATGGTCGACGTCGCAGCGCCCATCATCAGCGGGGAGGACCCCGACCCCCCGCGTGGCTTCGCCAACATCTCGCACACCCAGGAGTTCTGAGCTGTCATGTCCACTCTGGCTATTCGCGACCTTCACGTTTCGGTCGACACCGAGACAGGCCCGAAGGAGATTCTCAAGGGGGTCGATCTGACGGTCAGCAGCGGCGAGACGCACGCGATCATGGGACCCAATGGTTCGGGAAAGTCGACGTTGGCGTACTCCATTGCTGGTCACCCGAAGTACCGCATCACCTCAGGCAGCGTCACGCTCGACGGTCAGGACCTGCTCTCGCTCACGATCGACGAACGGGCTCGCGCGGGTCTCTTCCTGGCCATGCAGTATCCGGTCGAGGTGCCGGGCGTATCGGTGTCGAACTTCCTGCGTTCGGCCAAGACAGCGCTCGACGGGGAGGCGCCGAAGCTGCGTACCTGGGTCAAGGAAGTCAATACGGCGATGGAACGGGTTCAGATGGATACCGACTTCGCCAGCCGGAGCCTCAACGAAGGGTTCTCGGGCGGGGAGAAGAAGCGGCACGAGATCGTCCAGCTCGAGCTACTGAACCCGCGGTTTGCGATCTTGGATGAGACCGACTCCGGACTCGACATCGATGCGTTGCGTGTCGTCGCCGCCGGTGTGAACCGCTTTTCAGCACAGGGGGATCGCGGAGTCTTGTTGATCACCCACTACACCCGGATCCTGCGTTACATCGAGCCGGACTACGTGCACGTGTTCATCGCCGGTCGGGTGGCCGAGCAAGGCGGTCACGAACTGGCCGAGCGGCTGGATGCCGAGGGCTACGACCGCTATGTGCGCGCGGCTGCGGCGGCCGGGGCGGAGTAGCCATCGTGTCGCTCAACGGTGGGCCGGAGTACCCGGTCACCACAGATCTCTCCAATGCCACAGCGGGCAGTCTTGCGCTGGCCGAGGAGCCGATCACCTTCGATGTTGAGGCAATTCGCGCCGATTTCCCGATCTTGGAAAGAACCGTGGGTGGGGCACCGCTGATCTACCTCGACAGTGCCAACAGCTCACAGAAGCCGCGGGTCGTCGTTGAGGCGATTGAAGATCACTACCTGAACCACAACGCAAACGTCGCTCGTGCCATGCACATGTTGGGCGCGGAGGCGACTGAGGCGTTCGAAGGCGCGCGCGCGTACCTGGCGCAGTTCATAGGCGCCCGACGCTCAGAGGAAGTCGTGTTCACCAAGAACGCCTCCGAGGCATTGAACTTGTGTGCATACACGCTGGGAGCCTCCCTGCGACCGGGCGATGAGATCGTGATCTCGGTCATGGAGCACCATTCCAACATCGTCCCGTGGCAATTGCTGGCACAACGCAGCGGTGCGGTGCTGCGTTGGTTCGACGTGACCGATGAGGGGCGGCTGGACTTGGAGAAGGCCGCGGCGGAAGGTTTGATAAACGGGCGGACCAAGATCGTCTCCGTGGCCTATGTGTCGAACGTGCTCGGCACAATCAATCCGATCAGGCAGATCGCTGCCCTCGGCCACGCGGTGGGCGCCACCGTCGTGGTCGATGCCTCGCAGGCCGTTCCGCAGCTGGCGGTGAACATGGCTGATCTTGGGGCGGATCTGGTCGCCTTCACAGGCCACAAGATGGTCGGCCCGACGGGCATCGGCGTTCTTTGGGGACGTTATGAGCTGTTGGCCGCGCTGCCACCGTTCCTGGGTGGTGGGGAGATGATCGAGGTCGTCACCATGGCCGGGTCCACGTACGCTCCGCCGCCGCACCGCTTCGAGGCGGGTACCCCGCCAATCGCTCAGGCGGTCGGCCTGAGTGCCGCGGCGCAATACCTGAGCGCGATTGGGATGGACCAGATCACCGCGCACGAACGTGAGATCACCGCGTACGCGCTCGAAGGCCTGCAGAGCCTGCCCGGGCTCACTGTGCTGGGACCGACCGAGCCGGTGGATCGGGGCGGGGCCGTCTCCTTCACGCTGACCGCTCCGGACGGGCACCCGATTCACCCCCACGACGTGAGCCACCTACTTGACTCACGTGGCATTGCGGTGCGGGCGGGCCATCATTGCGCGCGCCCGCTGCATGAGCGTTTCGGGGTGCAATCCTCCACTCGTGCATCGTTCTATCTCTACACCACCCGGGCCGAGATAGATTCGCTGATTGAGGGTCTGGATTACACGATTGCTTTCTTCGGGAGGCTGCGATGAAGGTGGAGGAGCTCTACCAGGAGATCATTCTCGATCACTACCGCTCCAAGCATCACAGCGGCTTGCGCGAGCCGTACCAGGCCGAGGTCTATCACGTCAACCCCACCTGTGGCGATGAGGTGCGACTTCGGGTGCATTTGGCCGGTGACACTGTGAGTGATGTGTCGTACGAGAGCCTGGGCTGCTCGATCTCGCAGGCGTCGACATCGGTGATGACTGATCTTGTGATCGGCCGCGATGTCGCCTACGGCCTGGGTCTATACGGGGAATTCTTGACCATGATGCAGGGCAAGGGTCAGATCGAGCCCAATGAAGAGCGCCTCGAGGACGGCATCGCGTTCGCTGGCGTCGCCAAGTTCCCGGCGCGTGTGAAGTGCGCTCTGCTCGGTTGGTCGGCCTTCCGGGACGCGATCATTCAAGCTCAGAGCGCCAGTAGCTAAGGAGATATGCCAATGACCGACACTCGCAGCTACCAGGATCTTTCGACCGATCCACCCGAGCAGGAGACTCGGCCGTCGGATCTGGTTGCCGATGATCTTCCGGATGTTGATCTTGGCGAGCCATCGGGACCGGACGAGCGCCCGTCGCTGGACGACGTCGAAGAGGCACTCAAGGACGTTGTCGATCCCGAGCTCGGGATCAACGTGGTTGATCTTGGGCTGGTCTACGGCTTGAACTTCGAGGACGACGACTCCTTGACCATCGACATGACGCTGACCTCGGCCGCATGCCCGCTGACCGACGTGATCGAAGATCAGACTCAGACGGCACTCGAGGGCCTGGTCGACCGGTGGGTGATCAACTGGGTCTGGATGCCCCCGTGGGGCATGGAGATGATCACCGAGGACGGTCGCGACCAACTGAGGGCCCTCGGCTTTAACGTCTGAGCGCTTTCGGTCCGGTTCGGGGAGGCACCGGCAGCAGGCGCAGAAACGTTGTGGTCGTCTTTGGCGGCACCCGTAAGTCAGTGTCGGCTCGGGTTTCAAGCATCTTAGGTTTCTGCGCCTGCTGCCGGCGCCTCCCCCAACCTTTCACCCAGGGCCGCTCAGGCGTGTGGCCGATGGCACGTTGGTTGCGACTACCTCGGTGATCTTCTCCTGCTGGTCGCGGCTGCCCGGGCCGCGGAAGAGGTAGCGAACAGCCCTCGCAACCAGCATCGGCCCTTCCGTGCGCCGCGCGACCAAGATCGACCCACGAGAAGAGGGAGGGAGCGGGGCAACGGGGAACGGCAAAGGACGTAAGAAGTTTGAAACCTTGGGAATTGCAAACTCAGCCAGAACGCTACACGTAACTGCGGTCGTCCTGAGCCGTTCCCCGTTGCCCCGCGACCGACCGAGAGTCCAAAAAAGCGATCTTTGGTCGCGCAGAAAACACGTACGGAAGAGTGAGTCTGATGCTGGTTGCGAGGGATGTGGAGGTACGCGCGGGTGCGCGTCTTCTGCTGGAGCACGCCTCATTCCAGGTGGCGCCAGGTGACAAGATCGGCTTGGTCGGACGCAACGGGGCTGGCAAGACCACGCTCACCCGGATCTTGTCCGGCGAAGCTCAGCCGGCCAACGGAACGATCACCAGAACGCGCCCAGTCGGGTACCTGCCGCAGGATCCGCGAACCGGCGATCTTGATGTCTTGGCCAAGAACCGGATCCTGTCTGCCCGCGGGCTGGACGCAGTCGTTGATCGGTTGCAACGGGCCGAACTGGCGATGGGTGATGATTCGGCCGATGTTCGGGACAAGGCGATGTCCTCGTACGCGAGGGCAGAGGCCGAGCTGGCTGCCGCGGGTGGCTATGCCGCGGAAGCGGAGGCGGCCCGAATCGCCAGCAATCTCGGCTTGCCCGAGCGGGTGCTGCACCAGCCGCTGGAGACTTTGTCGGGCGGTCAACGGAGACGAATCGAGCTCGCCCGGATCTTGTTCTCAGGGGCGCCAACGTTGCTGCTCGATGAGCCGACCAACCACCTGGACGCCGACTCGATCGTGTGGCTGCGCGACTTCCTATCTGGACATTCCGGCGGGCTGCTGGTGATCACCCACGACGCGGGACTGCTGGACCGGTGCGTAAACAAGTTGTTCCACCTCGACGCCAACCGTGCCGAACTCGATATCTACACGATGGGGTGGAAGCGTTATCTGCAGCAACGCGAGTCTGACGAGAAGCGTCGCAGACGGGAGCGACTGAACGCGGAGCGCAAGGCAGCTCAGCTGCACAGCCAGGCGAACAGGATGCGCGCCAAGGCAACCAAGGCCATGGCCGCGCACAACATGGTTAGGCGCGCTGAGCGCTTGTTGGCGGGGATCGATGGTGAAAGGGCTCGAGATCCGCTGGCCAAGATCAAGTTTCCGGACCCGGCGCCCTGCGGCAAGACGCCGCTCACCGCGACCGAACTCAGCAAAAGCTACGGGTCACTTGAGGTCTTCACCGACATCGATCTTGCCATTGACAAAGGCAGCCAGGTCGTGGTGCTCGGCCTTAATGGCGCGGGCAAGACCACCCTGCTGCGAATCCTTGCGGGCTTGGACGAGCCGGACACCGGTGAGGTCGTGGCTGGTCACGGTCTGCGCATCGGCTACTACGCCCAGGAGCATGAGACCTTGAATCTCGGTCGGTCGGTGCTGGCGAACATGAAGACCGCCGCACCGCAGCTCGGCGACACCGAGGTCCGGAAGGTCTTGGGCGCATTTCTCTTCTCAGGCGACGATGTCGACAAGCCGGCAAGCGTGCTGTCAGGTGGCGAGAAGACCCGGCTGGCATTGGCCACGCTGGTTTGCTCGAGTGCCAATCTGCTGCTGCTGGATGAGCCGACGAACAACCTCGATCCGGCCTCGCGTGCAGAGGTGCTCTCAGCGATCAAGCGTTACGCCGGCGCCATCGTTCTCGTCACTCATGACGAGGGAGCTGTGGAGGCACTTGCTCCAGATCGCGTATTGCTGCTCCCGGACGGGGTGGAAGATCTTTGGAATCCTGAGTATGCAGATCTGGTCGCCTTGGCGTGATCATCGAATGGCCTTGATCGGACTCGGCACCGGCGATCACCTCCCTATCATGTGATCAAACCCCTCTAGCTGCGCTGATCAGGCAGAAAATCCCCAAACGCCCCGGAAACGTGCTAGAAATGGGTGATCATGATCTTGGGGTCTCGATCATCTGGTCTGGAAAAAGGTCGTCGTGAAACCGCGATGACCCACGACAAAGGGAGGCGCAGTGGCCAAGGCATTGGCTAAGGGTTCACGCATCACTGGGACGCAGCGGACGACGCTTGCATCCCAGTACGCCAGGCGGTATGCCGCAGGCGAAAGCATTCGCAAGATCGCTGACGACGCCGGTCGCTCGTTTGGGTTCGTGCACGGTGTCCTCAAGGAGGCCGGGGTTGAGCTCCGCGGTCGCGGCGGCGCCACCCGCGGTGCCAAGAAGGCGGCCTCAAGCAGCGCGGCAAGGAGGGGCACCACGGCTCCGGCCAAGAAAGCCCCGGCGAAGGCAGCTGCGAAGAAGTCCACCGCGAAGACAGCCAAGGCTCCGGCGAAAAAGGCGGCCGCCAAGAAAGCGCCTGCGAAGAAGACCACAGCGAAGAAGGCCCCAGCCAAGAAGTCGGTAGCGAAGTCGGCAGCAAAGAAGGCTCCTGCCAAGAAGACCGCCGCCAAGGCTCCGGCGAAGAAGACAACTGCCAAGAAGGCACCAGCGAAGAAGACCACTGCCAAGAAGGCTCCTGCCAGGAAGCGGTGATCGCGACTCATTATCCAAGGCCCGGACGCACTGCGTCCGGGCCTTTGCGCTGCGTCATAGCGCTGCTGCCTACCGCGGGCGCGGCATAGCCTGGGACCGCCGAGCGTTCCCAAGCCCCCGGAGGAAAACGGTGTCGATGTACATGTTGATGCGGCGCATGTCGCAGGATCCCGACATTGCCCAGCATCAACTCAGCCCTGGTGTCGTTTGGCGGGTCCTGCGGTTTGCGAAGCCCTACAGGTTCCTGATTGCCGTTTTTGTGGTACTGGTGGTGATTTCTGCCGGCCTCGCAGTGGCGCCGCCGCTACTTTTCAAACAGATCATCGACGAGGGAATTTTGCAGGGCGATCGGCAGGTCGTGATCACCCTAAGTGTAGTGGTCACCGGTCTAGCTGTCCTGCAGGCAGTGCTCAACCTGATCCAGCGCTGGTTTTCCTCGACGATCGGCGAAGGCTTGATCTTCGACCTGCGTACCCAGGTCTTTGACCACGTGATCCAGATGCCGGCTGCATTCTTTACCAGAACGCAGACCGGAAAACTGGTGTCACGACTCAACTCGGATGTGATAGGCGCTCAGCAGGCATTCACCTCGACACTGTCGACGGTTTTGACCAACTTGATCAGCCTTGTGCTGGTACTTGCGGCGATGATCGTGTTGAGCTGGCAGCTCACACTTGCCGCGCTGATCATGTTGCCGGTCTTTCTCATTCCGGCCAAGATCGTTGGCCGCAAGCTCGCAGCGCTAACGCATCGTCAGATGCAACTCAATGGCGACATGTCGGCGACGATGACCGAGCGTTTCAGCGTCAGCGGCGCACTGCTGGTCAAGCTCTTCGGGCGAATTCCCGAGGAGCACGATCGGTTCGCAGAGCGCGCCGGAGCAGTACGCGATGTCTCGGTCAAGATCGCGATGAACGGGCGGTTCTTCTATACCTCGTTGGCCTTGGTCGCGGCATTGGCTACTGCCCTGGTGTATGGCGTGGGCGGGTCGTTGGCCATCGACGGTGTCCTCACCGTGGGCACCCTGACGGCCTTGGCCGGGCTGCTCACTCAGTTGTACGGGCCACTTACCCAGCTCACCAATCTTCGTATCGACGTCATGAACGCACTGGTTAGCTTCGATCGAGTTTTCGAAATACTCGACCTGGTGCCGATGATCCGCGACGCCGAGGATGCCGAGACAGTCAAGGGGCCGGCCTCGGTGGACTTTGATCATGTCTCGTTCAGCTACCCCACCGCCGATCAGGTGTCATTGGCGAGCTTGGAGTCGATTGCCTCGCTGGATCAAAGACCGAGCGGCGTGGTGTTGCATGACGTAACGTTCAGCGTCGCAGCCGGTCAGACGGTGGCACTTGTCGGGCGATCCGGCGGCGGGAAGACGACGATCACCCACTTGATTGCGCGGCTCTACGACGCTACGTCGGGAACCGTCTCGGTGGCGGGCACCGACGTCAAGAAGTTGAAGCAGGATTCGCTGCGCGCCACGGTTGGCTACGTCACGCAGGACGCGCATATGTTCCACGACACGATTCGAGACAACCTCCGATATGCGCGACCCGATGCCACCGATGCTGAGTTATGGGAAGCGCTGGATGCCGCCCAGCTCAACGCTCTGGTCGAGAGCCTGCCCGATGGCCTGGACACAGTGGTGGGCGAGCGCGGCTACCGGCTGTCCGGTGGGGAGCGGCAGCGTCTTGCAATCGCCCGGCTGCTGCTGAAAGCCCCGCCCATCGTGGTTCTGGACGAGGCCACCGCACATCTGGACTCAGAATCCGAAGTGGCTGTCCAGCAGGCACTGGATCTGGCTATGGAGGGCCGCACCAGCATCGTCATCGCACACCGGCTGTCGACGATACGCAACGCAGACTTGATCATCGTTGTCGACCAGGGCAGGGTCGTGCAGCGCGGCCGGCATGATGAGCTGCTGCGCGAGGGCGGGCTGTATGCCGAGCTCTACCGCACTCAGTTCGATCAGAGTCCGCGTTGGGCCCCGCCCTCGACGGGAATCACTGAGCCGGTCAGGTAGGACGCGGCGGGGGAGAGCACGAAGGCCGCGACCCGCCCGAACTCTTCCGGTTGGCCATACCGACGCAAGGGAATCGCCGCCTCTGCTTTAGCTCGCGCTGCTACCGGATCCTCCTTGAGCGAGTTGAGGTACAGGGCACGGTCGGTCTCGATGGCACCCGGCATCAAGCCGATCACTCGGGTCCCTTGTGGGCCGAGTTCGTCGGCTAGCTGCTTGACGAGCATGCCCAACCCAGGACGCAGGCCATTCGAGGTGGCAAGTCCAAGAGCGGGCGTCTTCACAGAGGTCGATAACACCCAGGCAATGCACAAGTCGATGGCTGTGCCGTGCCGCACAACGGACCTGCTGACTCGTAGCGCTGCCAGGAACACCGACTCGAACGCGCTGCGCCACTGTTCCTCGGTGGTCTCTAGAACCGATCCAGCTGGCGGGCCGCCGACGCTGATCAGTGCGCCATCGAGCCGATGAAAGGCATCCAGCGCAAGGGCACAGGCCGTCTCGGCGGTGCCGGCGTCAGTCAGGTCGGCCGCCAGCGCGACGGCACGGTCCGGTCCCAGCTGACTCACTGCCTCAGCCAGCAACTCGGCGCGTCGGGCGACGAGCACGACGCGGGCTCCCTCGGCGACGAGTTGATCAGCCGTTGCCCGCCCGAGCCCGATGCTGGCGGCCGTGACCAGGAACACTCGGTCCGCCAAACCAAGATCCATGATCAGATCTTCACACGGTCAGCCGCGGCTTGGGTGGCATCCTCGTGTACTTCGCGCCGGGCTCGCAGATCGGCGCGTATGAAAACCACGATGCCCGCCACGGCGATGGCGGTGAACATGAACCACTGCACGGCGTACCAGAAATGCGGGCCCTCCGAGAGTTCCGGCAGCTGGATCGGCTGAAAGCCACCCTGCTGTTCGGGCTGCACGGTTAGGAGGCCGATATAGCCGGACTCAATCTCATAAGGCAACGTCGCGGTGATGGCGTCTGAGCTGATCAAGCGCATCTGATTGCCGACTGGTGTGGTCGCGGCGCGCCGGCCTTTCTCGTTGCGACGTACGTGTCCCACCACTGTCACCTCGGCTGCCGGTGGCGCCGGAGCCACTGATGGGATCCGGGTGCCGCGCTCCAGCGGGATGAACCCGCGATCCACCAGTACAGCGCCGCTGGCGGTGCGCAAAGGTGTCACGACCTCATAGCCGTCGACGCCACCATTGCTGCGGTAGCGCACCACGAACTGATGATCTGCGTCGAAGGTGCCGCGCGCCTCGACCCGTTGCCACTGATCCGCGTCGGTGATTGGGCGGGTGAAGACCTGTTCATAAGGCTGGACTGGTTTCTGCTCGTTGGCGATCGTTGTGGCGTTGCGTTCCTTGCGCTGTGCCAACCGATCCAGCTGCCAGTTGCCCAAGCTGACGAAGGCAACTCCAAGCACGGCGACAAAGGCGATCAGCAGTGCCCAGCGGAGCCACAAGCGGCGCACGGAGCCAGGCTAGTCGGATGCCTCGTGGTTCAGCAGGAGCGTCGTCGCCTTGGCTGCGGCCGTGGTCAGCGCGCCACCACGCCCGACAGCGATCCCGACGAGGAAAGTGGTCAGCGGCGCGGCTATCCGTTCCACCTCATGCGCGGAGTCCCGAGCGAGGTCCAGCAGGGTACGGACCGCGTCGTCGTCCATCGCAACGTCGCTGGTCTCCAGCTCGGCGGACAAGATGGTCAGCCATTGCTTGAGTTCCATATATTCGGTGCTCCTCGGCGGGGCCCTTGTGCGGCCGCGAAAACATGATGTTATGGGCCAGGATGATGTCATGGGACGAGTAACCCGTCATCACCCGGTGCTACGAGTGGCAGCGGGTGAGATGGCTCGTCGCAGCGACACTTTGGCTGTGGAGGAGCCTCTGGAGATTCGCCTGAACGGCGAACCGTACCTGGTTACCATGCGCACCCCAGGCAACGACATTGACCTGGTACGTGGATTGCTCTACAGCGAGCGCATCATCACCGAGCGGGCCGACATCATGCTCGCCCGCTACTGTGCCGGGTCTGATGCTGACGGGGTCAATACCTACAACGTCTTGGACGTGACCCTTGCCTCTCAGATCACCGCACCAGCAGCGGTACGGCGCAACGTCATGACGACGAGCGCGTGTGGTATCTGTGGCACCACCTCGATCGACCAGGTGCTGCGGGAAGCACCATATGAGGCGGATCGTGAAGTACGCGTCGCAGCCGAGCTGGTCCTCTCCGCACCAGTGCGGCTGCGACAGCAGCAGCGAACATTTGACCGCACCGGCGGCCTCCATGCGGCAGGGTTGCTCGGCACGGACTCGGAGATGCGGTGCGTACGTGAGGATGTCGGCCGGCACAACGCCGTGGATAAGGTCATCGGCTGGGCCATCGAACGGCAGCTGCTTCCGCTGCGCCAGATGATCTTGGCCGTCTCGGGACGTGCGTCCTTCGAACTCACCCAGAAGGCGGTGCTGGCGGGTATTCCGGTACTGGCTGCGGTCTCGGCTCCCAGCTCGCTGGCGGCCGACCTGGCCGAGGATGCCGGGCTCACGCTGGTTGGATTCGTCCGCGGCGAAACCATGAACGTTTACACCCATGCTGAAAGGATCATCTGGTCGGCGAACGAGCAAATTAGACTCAACCCATGACCACGCTGCTGCCGTTTCCGCGTCTGCGCCACTCGGATTCCGCGCGTGCGGATCGGGGGGAGCGTACTCAACACGTGCTTGCGGACGCCTATGGTCGAGTGGCGACGGATCTGCGGATTTCGCTCACCGATCGATGCAATCTGCGCTGTACCTATTGCATGCCGGTCGAGGGGCTCGAATGGTTGCCTCGTGCAGACGTGTTGACAGATGAGGAGATTCTGCGGCTGATCACCATCGGTGTGAAACGGCTGGGCATTAAAACCGTACGGCTCACCGGTGGCGAACCTTTGTTACGCAAGAACCTCGAGCTGCTCGTGGCTGATATCGCGGCGCTCAGGCCGGTGCCAGAGATCGCCCTGACTACGAACGGAATCGGTTTGGCCGGACGCGCTGAGAAGCTGGCTGCAGCGGGGCTGAAGAGGATCAACATCTCCCTGGACACCCTTGACCCGGGCACTTTTGCCGAGCTGGCCCATCGGCCACGACTGCCTGACGTGTTGGCGGGAATCGCTGCCGCCCGAGAAGCGGGGCTGAACCCCGTCAAGATCAACTCTGTGTTGCTGCGCGGTGTCAATGATCACGAGGCGTACGACCTGCTGCGCTGGGCGATGGCCGAGCAGGTCCAGCTGCGGTTCATTGAGCAGATGCCATTGGATCCCCAGCATGGTTGGCAACGTGAGGGAATGATCACGGCAGCGGAGATCAAGCAGCACCTCAGCCAGCATGTCGAGCTGGTCGAAGATCCTGAGGATGCGCTGACCCGCGGGAGCGCACCAGCGGAGCTTTTCCGGATAGTGGGTACTAGCTATTCGGTGGGCATCATCGCAGCCGTCTCGAAGCCCTTCTGCGGCACCTGCGACCGGGTCCGGCTGACAGCCGACGGCCAGATTAGGAACTGTCTGTTCGCGCGCACCGAGTCCGATTTGCGTACGCCGTTGCGGAGCGGCGCAAGCGACTCCGAGATTGCCGCCCTCTGGGTAGCTGCCGTAGCCAGCAAGCAACCAGGCCATGGCATCAACGACCCGAGTTTCTTGCAGCCCGATCGGCCAATGTCGGCAATTGGTGGCTAGAGCGGGAGCGCGTCCTTGAGTAATCCGCGAACTGAGAGGAACTGCATCAGGGACTCGCGGTGATCATCGCAGGCAAGCCAGTGCTTTCGACGATCCGTCGCATGAATCTTCGGGTTGTTCCACTGCAGGTCGTAGGAGGCAGGTTGCCGGCAGCCTCGAGCGGAGCAGATCAGACCGTCAGGATCCTCCGGAAGCGGGTCGACACCGCTAGGCGACACGCTCATTCGACCGGCGTTGACTGCCGTCCTCCTCGAAAACCTCGTTGTTGATCGTTTCGTCATCGTGCCCGGTGGTGAGCTGCGGGCGATCGCTCGGCAAGGCGTGGGTCATCTTGCCGGAGCGAAAATGCTGGTTGACCTGGTTCGCGGCGATAACTGCGATGAACGGCAGCACCACAGCGCACGCGAACAGGACCCAGCGAAAGGCGCCCTGCACGAAGATCATGCTGACGAAGCAGGCGGCGCGGAAGGCCATGGTGATTGTGTAGCGCCGGATCCGAGACGACATTTCCTCACTCGTCGCCATCCGGGCGTCGGTGATCAGCGGGGCTGAGCCTCTGCGGCCCGACTCGGCGACTGTTCGGGTGTGTGTGCCCATCTCGCCATCGGTCACCACGTCAGCCTACGCCTCCGCGCTGACGTTCTGGAGTACTCGGTAGCGTGACCCCGTGAATCCGTCGCGCGTCGTTCTGGTAACCGGTGGCAGCAGGGGGATTGGCCAAGGCATTGCCGAGCGGCTCGCCAAGGCCGGACATCGCGTTGCGGCAACCTACCGCAGTGGAGAGGTGCCCCAGGGTGTGGTGGGTGTGCCGTGTGACGTGACCGATCCAGACCAGGTAGAAATGGCGTTCTCGCAGGTGGAGTCGGCTCTTGGGAACGTCGAGGTGCTGGTTGCGAATGCCGGGATCACCCGCGACACCTTGCTGATGCGGATGTCGGATGAGGATTGGGATCAGGTGATTGCCACCAACTTGACGGGAGCGTTCCGGGTGGCGCGGCGCGCCGCCCGGCCAATGATCCGTGCCAAGTTCGGCCGGATCATCTTCATGTCCTCGGTGGCTGGACAGATGGGTTCTGCAGGCCAAGTCAACTACGCAGCAGCAAAGTCTGGGCTCGTTGGGATGGCGCGTTCCCTGGCGCGCGAACTTGGATCGCGTGGGGTAACCACCAATGTGGTAGCTCCGGGCTTCATCGACACCGACATGACCGCCGAGCTCGGTGACGACCTGGTCAAGAAGTATGCCGAGCAAATCCCACTGGGCCGGTTCGGCTCGGTGGACGACATTGCGGGGACGGTCGAGTTCCTTGCCAGCGAGGCGGCCAGCTACATCACCGGGGCGCTCATCCCGGTTGACGGCGGCCTCGGCATGGGCCACTGAGTGACCAACCGCACAAGGTTTCCGACGGCAGAAGGGACATTTGTGGGCATTCTCGAGGGCAAGAACATCCTTGTCGCTGGCGTCACGCTCGACACCTCTATCGGCTTCCATGTGGCCAAGATCGCCCAACGCGAGGGAGCAACTGTCGTCGTCTCCAACTTCGGCCGGGCCATGAGCCTGACATCTCGGGTGATCAAGAAACTCGATCCGGTCCCTCTGCTGCTCGAAGTTGACGTCACGAACGAAGATCATCTGGCAGGTCTGCCAGCTCAGCTGGCAGAGCATCTGGACCATCTCGACGGGCTGGTGCACTCGCTTGCTTTTGCCAACCCGGAAACAGCGCTCGGCGGCAAGTTCCTCGGCACGCCGTGGTCCGACGTCAGTACCGCGCTGCAAGTCTCGGCCTACTCGCTGGCGTCATTGACGATGGCCTGCAAGCCTTTGCTGGCTGAGCCCGCCTCGGTTGTCGGGCTGACCTTTGACGCCACCGTCTCCTGGCCGGTCTATGACTGGATGGGCGTCTCGAAGGCGGCGTTGGAGAGCACCAGCCGCTACCTGGCCCGCTACCTCGGACCGCAGGGGATCCGCGTCAATCTGGTGGCCGCGGGTCCGCTGGAAACACTGGCCAAGAAGGCGATCAGTGGCGCCGATACATTCAACCAGGTTTGGGGCCAGCGGGCTCCACTGGGCTGGGATCCAAAAGACATGACACCGACTGCCAAGGCTGTGGTGGCGCTGCTCAGCGACTTCTTTCCCAAGACCACTGGGGAAATGATCCACGTGGATGGCGGCCTGCACTCCACTGGCGCCTGACCGCGCTCATGCCGACCAGACCCGCCGCCGGCTCGCTGGTCGAACTGCGCCTCCTCGACGGCCGAACCTGAATTTCCCGCGTCCGGCGGCGAAGGTGACGCTCGACCTCACCGAGCTACTCAGGCTGTCCATTGCCGACACCCGGGATCTCGGCGTTGGGCTCGGCCTGGGCAAAGCGCGTCCTGGGCCAGCCTGGCTCATATTCCGGCAGCGTTTCGCGATACGGCCGGTCGCCCAGATTGTCCGCTGGCTGGCCGGCATCGGAGGCGTGACCAGACTGGCGGTGCGGACCCGGACTGGGCAGGCGGTCAGCGAACTGGGTTGTGGCCTACCTGTGGCGCAACTCGGGCCGGGCCGGGGCGTTGGCGTACGGGCTTGCGCGAGTACTGGACAGCGTCGCTGCAGGACCGAAGCAGTGGTGGCGATGATCAATACTGAAGGAGCTGGGCTTGCTGCCGCGCCGCTCGGCTCAGCTCCGCGGCTGATCCGGCCCCGAATTCCGGTTGTCGCGATCACCGGTACCAACGGCAAGACCACAACAGCGCGATTATCGGACACGCCGCGCGCCGAGCTGGCCGGTCAGTGGGCTGGTCGAGCACAGACGGGGTGTGCATAGACGGTGAACTGATTGAGGCCGGCGATTTCTCGGGGCCGGGACGTGCCGGTCGCGTACTGCGCCATCCAGGTGTGGTGTTGGCGGTCACGGAGACGGCGCGTGGCGGGATCTTGCGTCGTGGTGTCGGAGTCGCGTACAACGACGTCTCAGTGGTGACCAATATCAGTGCCGATCATCTGGGCGCCGATGGGATCGACACTCTCGACCAACTCGCTGAGGTCAAGGCAGTCATTACCAAGATCACCAAGCCGGACGGCTGGTGCGTGCTCAACGCCGACGACCCGCGGACGTTTGGGATGCGGCTCGGAGTCAAAGCCCAGGCATGGGTGTTCACACGAGATCCCGACTCGCCGTCTGGTCGCAGCGTTCTTTCCAGAGGCGGCCGAGTGACCACAGTGCTCGGTCGCACGGTTACCGTCCAAACGGCAGGTTCAGCTCCACTTCCCGTCATCGATGTAGTCGACGTGCCGATGACCTTGGCCGGGCTGAGCAGGGTCAATGTCGAGAACGTTCTGGCGGTCACCTCGGCCTCATCAGGCCCGGTAGCCGCTCCAGCAATGTCCTGCCACTGCTGGACCGGCGGAATGCGCGAGGTCAGCCCCGCGGTCTCACGTCTGCCAACCCAGCTGCCGCAGCGTACCTAGATCGTCGGTGTTCACCCAGATTGCGGAGATTTTCCATCGGTGATCGTGAGTACATCGATTGTGCGGATCCGCACTTCAGATCCGGTCGGCTGGATGGTTCCATACTCGGTCTGGTATGGGCCGGCATGTCGGCCACGCATGATGAAAGCGACGGCCAGGCTGCCGGCATCCTCGACGATCTGCAGCACATCGGCGTGCAAATCCGAGAACGCCGAATGCAGGGATCGGGCCCTGCCGGCGAGATCGCCAAGCGACATGTTCGAGCCGTTAACCCGCACTGGATCGGTATAGAGCGCGGCGAACCGATCTTCCATTGGAGTTGGATCCCTGGCATTCGTCCAGGCCTGAAAGAGTCGATCCACTAACGGGTTCATGACGGCAGTTTGCTCTAGAACTCGAGATCTTGACAGGTGACTAAATGGTCACATATTATCCAGATGTGGAGCAGAGATCCGAGGTCTTCCGCGCCCTCGCCGACCCCACCAGGCGGGCGCTTCTGGATAGCTTGTTCGGCCGCGATGGCCAGACACTCAACGAGTTGTGCGAGAAGTTTCCGGAAATGACCCGCTTCGGAGTGATGAAGCACCTTGTCGTGCTGGCGGAGGCCAACCTGGTCGTCACAGCACGGCAGGGACGGACGAAACGGCACTACCTCAACCCTGTGCCCATCGAGCAGGTTGCCAACAGGTGGATTAGCAAGTACGCCGCTAGGTTCAGTGCGGCGCTGGTCGCGTTGGACGATCAGGTGGCCACCGAACCGGAAGAGGACACGC
>JBKOZG010000101.1:0-19474 GCA_046725775.1 Actinomycetota bacterium
CAACCTCGTCGTCGACACCGAACCGGGCGACGAGTTGCCCGAGAACAGCTGGTGCAACGCCGACCTCGACCTGCCGAACGCAGGTCTGCACGGCGAGATCCCCACGCTGCGTTGCGTCATGCCTACCCGCGAGCAGCGCGAACTCCCGACAGACATCCAAGTGATGCGCACCGTGGCAAAGCACGCGAACCGCTGCCTCGGAATCTATGCGACCGTGAGCAGCCCGGGCACCATCGGCGTTGGTGACGAAATCGTGGTACGCCGGCCTGCCTCGCCGTCCCGCCCCACGGCCATGACCCGAGTCGGCGCGCGCAGCCTGAAGCGCGGCGTCCTCCGCGCGGCCCACGCGATGATGCCGAAGGAGTAGGCGGACCTAACTCAGCGGCGGGGCTGGGGCCGGCGCCAGACACCTCCGCACATGCCGCAATGCGCGCATCGCCCAAGCCATCCCGTAGAAGGAACGGTGAGCGGGAGGTGGCGCTACAGGCTCAGCGGTCCACGTCGTATGCGCTCACGGGCCTCTTGGAGGCTGAGGCTGGGTGGGACGTACTCGTGCCACCCAGTCGGCTCCAGCCTTGGCGATGGCTCGGACGTGGCGCTGTTCGGCGGCGAGGTCGGCTTGGCGACCGCGTCCACCCACGACGATGGTGAAGGGGTTGGCGGTCTCGGCTCGGTTGAGCGCATCGGACCGCAGCTGGCGAACGTCACCGGCGGTTACGTCCTCCCAGCCGCCTGGAATGCGGTAGAGGCAGGCGCCGTCCCACCGAAGTGCCCGAGCCCGCGGTCCGGGCCGCGTGAGGGCGCCTCCGATCCAGATGGGGATTCAAACGACCGGGGTTACCGAGATGCTCGGCTGGGGATCGGGTCCGCTGCAGCTGGCCAGACCAACAAGGCTCAACGTCAAGACACACTCAGCGAAGCGGCCGAGCCCAGTCTGCACCACGCACCTCCCCATCGATCCTCCATCCACCTAAGGGATCGTTCGGACCGTGGCGGTCAAGGACCAGCAGATATTTGCACGACGTTAATCGCGTCGCGAAGGTGCGCAATCCTGGCGCGGCGACTTGTGGATAACCGGCCGCACCCTGACTCCACTCCCCGATCGGGAGAAGCCCCCGAGCACAACCGGTGCGGTTGGCGCGGACCCCTCGCGTACAACGTCCTATGTTGCACGCAGAAGCGTCGGCAGCAGCGCAGGTTGCACCGCGTGTCCACAGCTAAGGCACGTGCTGCTACACGCTAGCCACCAGCACCCGGTAGGTAATAAGTCGACGACAGCCCATGTCGTTCCGTTAGCCTCCGCGATGACCATGCCCCAAATGCGGGACTTCGTCCCGTCGAGCCATGCTTTGCCACCGGCGCGACGATCTGGCCCGGTATCCCAGCGCCTGGGACATGGTCTACTGGTCCAGGTCGGGGTGGAAGCCACCGGCTCCTACGGACTTCTCTGTGTCATCCCGGGCCGGGTCGGCATGGGTGTCGACACCACCGAAGACCAACTGCTCGACGGTGGTGACGGGTGTGAAGGTTTTCCATGGTCTGGGGTGCGACGAGCGCGGCAACGAGGACCACGCCGCACACGGCCGCTAGCGCGGCCAGCGGCAGGGGCCACGACCGGTCGGCTGACGTCAACGCGCCGAGATGACATATCACAAGAAAGACATCCACTGCTCAAGTGGTGTCGGCGGAGAAAGAGCCATTCCCGGCAGGCCCGCTGATCATCCCCCAGGGTCACAATCAGCAGGTAACCAGCCTCACTGCGGAGAAACGGTTGCTGGTGGCTTCGAATGTCGCTTCGGACCTTGTCGGGCTCGCCCTGCGCCAGCCTGCCACGCATGTCCGATGCCTCGGATCAGAGGCGGGTAAACGATCAGGTGCCGAAAGGGTGCGATTCCGGCCAGGTAGGCCATCCCACACAGACCGGTCGGCTTCACCAAAACGGCCATCTGGCCGCGATATCCGCCCGCATCGTCCGGAACCCAACCGATATGCATCACCGCGTGCACCGTGCGGTTGGCCATCTCTGCTGCCCACTCGTTGTCCGTCAGGTAGACCGAGGTGAAGGGAAGCGTGTCGAACTCGGGCCCAGACGGACCGTCATACAGATCGACCGGCAGCCGCTCGTGCAGCGTCGGCACGCGGGAGCCGACGCCGGAGTCGGGGTCGTCCCAGCCGAGCAGTGCACCGAGCTTCCAGCGGATCGCAAAGAGGGTTCGGGCGAGCCAGGAGGGGTTGTCCGCCGTGTCGCCCGTGGCGAATTGTTGGACCAATCGCGGGAAGTCGTCAGGACCACCCGGGGTCGGCAACGCCCACACGTCATAGATGCGGAAGTCTGGCGTAATCTCGTGGATCCGCCAGGGCCGGGAAGTGTGAGCATTGTTCGGGAGCTTCATGTCGCATAGCCTCCCCGGTTTCGGGATTGCAGGCGGCTGTGGCCGTTGGGGTTGAGTGCAGCGAGTTTTGCGGGATTAGCAATCAGCAGCAGAGTTTGCACAGTGCCGTCCCGAATGCTGAACGCGACGGCGTTGGTCGCGCGGCCATCGACCCTGGCGACGATGCCGAGCTGACCGTTGAACACCTCGAAGCTGGGCTCGGTACCCGCCGGCGCCTTCACCGTGAACCCGATTAGCATCCGGGCCACCTTGTCGCGTCCATGGATCGGCCGAGCAGGAGCCGGGGCTGCGCCGCCGCCGTCGCTGACGAGCACCACGTCGGGGGCGAGAATTGCCAAGAGGCCGTCGATGTCGGCGGACTGGCAGGCGAGGAGGAACCGACGGACGACTTCAGCCTGGGTAGCCTGATCGGCTCGATAGCGGGCGCCGCCCTCGTTCACTCGTTGTCGGGCCCGGTGGACGAGTTGCCGTACGGCAGGCTCCTCTCGTCCCAAGATCTCGGCCACTGTCGCGTAGGGCTCGTCAAAGACCTCCCGAAGGACGAACGCCGCCCTCTCCAGCGGCGACAGTGTCTCCAAGATGACTAAGAATGCCAATGACAGGGAATCTGCGGCTGCGGCGGCGGCCTGCGGATCGGTCTCGGCGCTAACGGGTTCGGGCAGCCACGGCCCCTGGTAGACCTCGCGACGCGCCTTGACGCGTCGCAGCCGGTCTAGTGACAGGCGGCTGACGACCGTGGTCAAGAAAGCCTCCGCAATGTTCACATGGGCAGCATCGGCAGTCGACCACCGGAGCCACGCGTCCTGCAGAACGTCCTCTGCATCCGCTACCGAGCCGAGAATTCGATAACTTACACCCAGGAGCCGTCGGCGATGCTGCTCGAATACCAGCGCACGATCTTGATCTCCATCGCATCCGATCGGCTTCTCACTCACGGGCAGATTCCTTCGGTAGTCGTTGAGGCGACTCGCTTTCGGATCTCGTCTTACACATTGACGGCTCCACGCCGCGCTTTGTGACATCGGTTTACCCGCAGACAGGGCACTCGGGCTCCCGAGAGCAATGTCGGATTTCGAGGACGCTCCTAGGCACGAGATGATGCAGCAGGACACCCCCGAGGAGAAAGCCGGTCCAGGAGTTGTCACCGTTGGGCAGCTCGGGCCAGCCCAGCGTCCGGTAGAACGAGCGCAGGATGTCCATGTCTCGTACGCCCAGCGTGAGCCGCATGTATTCGCCGCATCCGTGTCGATAGATCGGCCGTACTCTTGTCGAGCGGATCCGCACCAGCGCCAGTCATGCCTCTTGCCTGTCACGCCCTGTCACCCTCCCTTTTAGGCTTCGTTGTCGCGAGGGTGTCGGCGAAGTAAGCGGCCAATACGTGATACGCCGCCGCATTCGGGTGGAACCGATCCTCTGCAAACAGCTCCGGCGAAGACACCGGAGGCATTGCCAGGTAGATCACGCCTCCGCTGCGCTTGGCAATCGTTTTCAGATCCCGATCCAGCGCACGCGCCTGCCACCCCAGCACGGCGCGCAGCGGTTGCGGAAAGGTGCCAAACCGCCCTAGATCGGGCAGGCCGGCCAGCACAACCTGCCCGCCGGGCCGCACATGTTTCTCTAGCTCATCGATCAACTGATCGATGCGGGCACGCCACGTGCGTCTCGACGTGAATTTCAAGGCGTCGTTGACCCCGACCATGACCACGGCGATGTCCTGCGCGATGGGTGCTGCCGGAGCCAACTCCCGAGCGGCGAAGCTGGCGGTCGCGCCGGTCCGCGCCGACATGCTCCACGCCACGTTGCATTCGCGGCGGGCGGCGAGCGCCACCGCGAGCTGACACGGTAGGGCGTCGCGCAGGTCGGTCACACCGACTCCTGCTGCTGTCGACTCGCCGACCACCAGCAGCCGCAGCAGCTTCGTCGCATCCGCGGTCAACTCGATGCCGGTGCGGTCACCGGATGCCTCGGGCAGCCGCAGCGTCTGCTGCCGTACCCGCCGCGCTTGCCGCACCAGCAGCGGCGACAATGCCATCGCAGCCGGCCGGCTGGCCGTCACGCTTACCAGCCCCATTGCAGTTCAGCGACCCTTCCTGTGCAGCAAGTTTCGACGCCCACCGGGTCGCGCTCAGCGCGCGACCCGGCGCTTGGGCATCGCCATTCCACGCTGTGCCGTACGACGCTGGGCCGCCGCGCCGATGCGCTGCTTAGGACGCGCCAACAGCCTCCGCCACCAGCTCACTCGATTTCTCAGCGCCAGCCGGACCGGCCGGTTGTGCTCAGCCAATCGAGCAAGATCGCGTTCGCGCTGATCCGTCAGGATCTGTTGGCTGTAGTCGTTGATCAAGTGCATGTCAGCCCTTTGTCGTTCTCAACCCGCCGCTTCTCCCTAACGGCCTTCGGTGAGTAGACGCACGATTCTCTCGGCTGTGACATCGAGTGGGGCCGCGTCTGCCGATGCTGGGTCCGTCCCTGGGACGATTAGCTTGGCGACGAAGGAGGATGCCAGCTGGGGTACCTGCCTTGACCGCCTATCCCGTCCGAACCACGGAGAGTTCGGCCTAAGAGACGTTGCGGACGCCATGCGTTGTGAAAGCTCCTTATCGCGCGAACAGCTCGAGACGGTGGGTGATGTGGTGGTTGTTCGAGCTGTCCTGCCCGTAACCCTCGATCGTTTAGGCCGGCTGGCATCCGCCGTACGGTGAAGCCGGTTCATGCTGCATCGGGCGGTCCAGCACTGCTGCGAAGGAACTTGGTCGTTTGCTGATCTCGGGCGGGTACCCCTGCCCAGCAGGCACAGTCTCAGATCGTTCATCGGGTTTCACCTTTGGGCAGATCACCACCGAATCGGTCTGCGGTGCCATAGTTCACGGCGGACTCTGTAACCTCGAAAACGCGTTGTCGGAGGAGGCGGCCTTGCAGTAGCCGCATCAGCTGCAGGCGGGACGGGTCCGTGGCGAATGCCTCCTGCCCTTCGCGTGAGTCGAAAGAGATGAGATGGAGTTCTGCGCTCTGGTCGACCGCGCGTACGCGTAGCTGCAGGCGGCCGCCGTGCCGACTCAACAAGGGCAAGACTGCGTCTTCATAGGTAAGAAGCATTGCCGCGTCCTCAGGTGGGATGTCGATCAGGACAGCCAGCAACACTTCCGACTTGTTGTGCTTCATAGCAGACGTTGGGCAGATGGTCGCTCAAGAAACATCTCCAATCTGTCCCAGGTATCTGTGCCAACTCTCGCGGCCCGGCTGTTCAAAATGGCGGCGCGGAAGCCGGCTTGTTCGTAGGCGCGATTCCGAAGCGTGTCGTGGGCGTAAACCTGAAGGCGCAGCACCTCCATGTGAGGATCAGCGAATGCAAGTGCTGCCAGCTGGCGTACGACCTCGACTGCTATTGCGACAGCGTGGCGATGTCTTTTCACCAGCAGATGGCTCAACTCAGCGACTTGGCCGCCGTGTCGAACGCTGAGAGCACCGAAACCGACCAGCCGGTCTGACACACGGGCGCTCCAGGCGGAGCACCGCCCAGAGCGGTGTCTTGCGAGCAGGGCCGCCATCGGGTCGTCGGTCGGTGGCCAGTTCAAGTCTTCTCCGATCCACTCCATGACCTCGGTTGCGGAGGAAACCCAACTCGCAACTTCCACAAAGTCGGCTGGTTTGCTGGCGGTGAGCCTCACCTGATGGCGCCGGAGGCGCGCTGCACGCTGCTGCTGCCGATAGGCGCTGCGGACCTCCGCGGCGAGGCGTTCCTGTTCGCCAGCTCTTATCCGCTCCGCTGCTTGGCTTTTGTAGACCTGCGTGAACCAGTAGTCGCCGGTGCTCATCAGTCCTCCTCGACCTAGAGTAAGTTCCTTAAGGGAACCTACTCTGTATGATAGGCCGAGTGAAGGAGCTGTCGTGAAATATTCAGAGGCGGTGACAGATAGCGACTGCGCGATCGCTCAGGCCCTCGCCGTCCTCGGGGATTGGTGGACTCTGCTCATCTTGCGCGAAGTGGCCGGTGGCCGAATAAAGTTCAATCAGCTGGCTGACGAGTTAGGGGTGAGCCGCAAGGTCCTCACGCAGCGCTTAAACGATCTCGTCGCTAACGGTGTCCTCGAGCGACGGCAGTACTCGGAACGGCCGGCCCGGTTCGAGTATCAGCTCACCGACAATGGTCGCGGCCTGCTGCCGGTACTCATCGCGCTGCAGGACTGGGGTGCTCGGTTCGTTCTTGGGGACGGCACCCTAAGCGCCACAAGTGCGGAATCGTCCACTGAGGCGAGACGGATTCTTTCCCTAGTCGGCCGGCGAATCCCCGAGATGACGTTGGTTGCCGCCCAAGGCAGAGCGCTCGATCCGGTGGCGTCGCCAGAATGGACAGTTCTGTACTGCTTTGCCGCCGCCCGGGGCCCGGGCGGCGGAAGGTATCCACCCGGTTGGGACACGATTCCAGGAGCGACGGGGTGCACTCTTGAGTCGAAGACCTTCCGTGATCAACTTCCGGAGTTCCATCGGCGCGGGGTTGCGATACATGGCGTCTCAACGCAGCGGCCCGACGAACTCGCAGATTTTGCCGCGTCGGAGCGGCTGGGATTTCCCCTCCTCTCAGACCAGTACCTTCAGCTGACTTCGGCCCTGCGCCTGCCGACGTTCCGGGCGGACGGCGCCGATCGCATGAAACGGCTAACGCTGATCGCGGATGACCGCAGGATCATCCGCAGTGTCATTTATCCGATCGCCGATCCCGCAGCCTCCGTTGGTGAGGCGCTTCATCGACTTGACGAACTCCGCCAGGTGGCAGCATGACTCGACCGATTGGAGTTGAGCAGTCATACAGCTTCGGCGAATTGGCGTCACACAACACAGCGGTGTGGAAGGCCGCTGCAGGGCCTGGTTCGTGCCTGGCTCGGGTGCCCGCTGCGGTACTCGGGAATGCGTCCACCGGCCAGGATCAGGGCGACCTCCCGGGCTGAGAGGGTGCCGTGTGCGGTTGGCGGTGTCGCGGGTGGGTCGGTAGCCGGCAAGACAGCAGCACGCCGAAAACGCGCCAGTTGGACCGGTTTCGGGTTTCACAGATGTGGACTGAGGTCCCAGAGGTTATCGGCCGAGGCAAGACGCAGGACCAGGGCGACGACGGCGAACAGGAGAAACGCGATCGGGAACGGAAGGGCCGAGTACCAGCTGACGCGCAGGTGGGCGAAGATCGCGCAGACGAAGAACAGCACCAGCCCGATCGCAGCGGCGACGCCGATGAACGGCATGGCAATGCCGGCGATTAAGCCGACGGCACCGGCGAACTTCAGCGCTCCGAGCGGCAGCAACCAATGACGGCGGGACTTCGACCTTGGCCACGTTGGCGACTGCCTGCTCCGCCCGACGGAAGTCCAACGAGGCCGCCCAAACGTTCATCGCGGCGGCAAGAACCGCCACGGCGACATACCCGATGAACATCGCGACCTTTCCTCCGGTCCGCCTTTGACGACGGGCCCGGCCGCGGGGAGGACCGAGCACTGGTCACCCCGTGCACAGTTTGCCCGTCATTGATATGACGGTTCCGCGAGCCGAGAGGTGACCACGTTGGAGGAGCCGAGCTGGCTCGCCGAGCGCTTCGAAGCACACCGAGCGCGTCTGCGTGCCGTGGCCTTCCGAATGCTGGGTTCGCTCGCCGAGGCCGACGACGCCGTCCAGGAAACCTGGCTACGGCTGAGCCGCGCCCAGACCGGGCAGGTGGAGAACCTGGGCGGCTGGTTGACGACCGTGGCCGCCCGCGTCTGCCTGGACATACTCCGGGCCCGCGCCGCACGCAAGGAAGAACCGGTTGACCCGGCACACATCTCGGCAATCCCGGACCCAAGCCGCAGTGTCGACCCTGAAGACGAAGCACTCACCGCGGACGCGGTGGGACTGGCGCTGCTCGTCGTGCTGGATCGCCTCACGCCGGCTGAGCGGATCGCGTTCGTGCTGCACGACATGTTCGACGTGCCGTTCGCCGAGATCGCCAGCATCGTTGGGCGCAGCCCTGTCGCCGCCAAGAAGCTCGCAAGCAGGGCACGCACCCGAGTGCGCGGCGGGACCGTTCACCACGCTGACCTGACCCGGCGCTGGGAGATCGTCGAGGCCTTCCTGGCCGCCGCCCGCGAGGGCGACCTCCAGGCTCTGCTGGCACTGCTCGACCCAGACGCTGTCCGGCGCGCAGATCGCTGGGTGATCCCAGCCACCGAACCGGCTGAGCTCCGCGGCGCACGGGACGTCGCCGAAGGAACGCTGCGCTACCCCCGGACCGCGACACGCTTTGCGCGGCCGGCACTGATAGATGGCGATCCCGGCCTCGTCGTCGCACCCCACGCTCGGCTCCGCATCGCACTGACGATCCACATCGAGAACGCCAAGATCACCGAGATCAACGTGATCGGCCAACCCAGTCGACTCGCCGAACTCGCCATCAGCCTCCCCGACACTCCGGCTCGGGACAACATTCGCGAAGACGCGAGAGGCCAGATCACTTGACGCAACCCACATGCGAGGTCGCAGGTGGCACCTTCCGGAGGGCGGCCAGCGCCGCCCGGGTCGACCGCCACGGCAAGCGTTCCTCCTGAATGGGGGTTCAGGACCAGAGCTCGTCGAACAGGTACTGGTCGAACGGCACCAGCCAGCACTCGGCGATCTTGCCACCGGCTATGCGGAACACCCCGACGGTCCGCCAGGTCCGCAGCTGGCCGTCGCGCTCCAGCTGGCCGCCGGCCAAATGCACCGCCTGCTGGTCGTCGGCCAGGATGGCGCGTGGCAGGACCCGGAAGGTCGCCCTTGGCGTGGGCCCGGCGGGCGCCGAAATAGCCCAAGACTTCCTGGCGACCGTGATAGTGACCGGCGATCGGGCTGCGCCCGGGCACGTGCCAGGCAATGTCATCTGCCAGCAGGCCGCGCAGGTCCGCGGCGTCGTCCCCACCGGCGTAGAAGGCTGCCTGGGCCTGGTAGAAGGCCTCGAGCAGCCGCACATTGGCGTGCGCGCGGCCCTCACGGCCCCCCCGCCCCGTCACCAACCATCGGGGTGAGGCGTCGGCGGCCCGGACAGCCGGCTACCCGGTTGTCGGCCCTCGGCGTCGGCGAGGAAGCGCCTGACCGCATCGGTGTCGAAATAGAACATCTGGGCGCGGGCCAGCCGCTCCCCCGGATCTCGTACAGGCCCAGCACCTGGCCGTCAAAGCACAGCCCGGTAGGGCTGCGTCCCCGCTGGCGCCACTGCACCACGACCCGGTCGTCGGCGGCGGCGATGACCTCAGGGTCCATCCGCCGCTCGGCCGCAGTGGGCTGCAACGGCGCCCACACTTCCAGCCAGGAAAGGGCATGGTGCCCGTCCTCGTCGGGACGGCCGGGGACCCCAGCGTTCCAGGGCAGCGACGGCGGCCAGCAGATGGTGACCCCGGGATGGGCGTGCGCCTGGAACCGGGCGGCGTCACGCTGCTCAATGGCGGCGAACACCTCCAGCACCACTCGAATGTGGGCATCGGCGTTCATGCTGGGCTCCTTCCCTCACGCATCGACGTGACGCCGGTCAGGTCCTCTGGATAATCTCCAGGGAGCATTCCTGCTGCATTCAGACATGCGCTCAACCCGCCCCTCAGCCCGAGCCCGCCCGCCGGTCACTGGCGGCCATGGGCAGAGCGGGGAGGCCGTCGATGCTCCTGCTGTTGCGCTGGGCACGGTAGGCGGCAATGGCGGCCTCGTCCTTGCGCCCTGCCCACTGGTCGAGTAGGTCGCGCTCCCCGGCGTAGTCGTAGAGCGGGACCGCGTAGCCGCAGGAGCCCGCGATGCGCTCGACCTAGACCACAACAACGGCACGGGCGCCGCGGCGGGCCAGGAACCACGCTGCCAGCTCGTCCCATCGTTGCTCACCGGGGAGGACGATCCGTCCCTGCCCATACAGGCGCAGGATCCGCGGTGGGCCGGAGAAGGCGCAGAACCTGAGGGTGATGCGCCCGTCGTCGCGCAGGTGGGCGGCGGTCTCGGCGCGCTGCCGGTCAGGTCAAGGTAGGCGACGGTCCGTTCGTCGAGGACGGCGAAGGTATCGGCGTGGCCCTTCGGCGAGAGGTTGACGTGGCCGCCGCGCCGCTGGGGGTCGGTGGCCACGAAGAAGATGTGTTGGGCGGCGATCCAGCCATGGAGCCGCTTGTCGAGCTGGTCGTAGGTCTTGCCCACCGTCTTCCTCCCTTGGCCGGCCAGGGTGTCTGTTCGCTCTCAGCCCCCCACCTGGCCAGGGTCGCCGGGGGTCAACTTGAAATGGACCGTCTTGCCGGTCTTGGCACGACCCAGGCGATGGGTCAACGGCACCAGCAGGCCGTGCAGCAACGGATGCTTGTGGGTCAGCAGGCGAGCTGCACGCCGGACTTCGGCGCCCTCCAGGCGTCTGGCCGTGGCCTGGATGGCCGGGCCGGTCGGTTGGCCCCGGGCCGTGGAGGGCGCGATGTCCACCCTGGGGTTGTTGTGGATGCGTCGGGTCTTCCCTGCCTTCTCGAAGGTGCGGAGATAGGCGTGGTCACCATCGACGGCGAGGCTGACGGGCGTGCCCACCGGTCGGCCGTTGCGGCGGTAGGTGGTTACCAGCACCGTCTTCTGGCGTACGAACCGGGCCAGCGCCGGGCTGGTGGCGGTGGTGACCTCGCCAACCACCCAGCCAAGCTGGCCCATCCGCACGACCAGCGCGACCGCGGTCAGCAGCGACAGGGCGGCCAGCCCCCAGCGGTCGCCGCTGTGGCCGCCCAGGTCAATGTCGACACCGTGGTTGACGGCATGGGTGGTGTTGGCCACTAGGAAGCCGGCCAGCACCAAGGCGAGCCCGTCGCGCCAGGCCAGCGCCAGCAGCACCGTGACCCCGATGCCGAGCTGGAAGGCGCCGGCGTCGTGGACGAAGTGAGTGTGTCGGGGAAACCCGGCGGCGTCGGCGAACCAGCTGGGTGCCAGCAGTGCCGCCACGCCGGCGGCGGTCATGAACAGCCCGGCCAGCAGGGTCACGACCAGCACAAAGCGGCTGCCCCAATCCATCGGCCACGCCGGTGACCACCCGCCGGTCGGCTTATTGATGGCCGAGATCTCAGACTCTGAGGCACCTCCGGCCATCATCGATGCTTTCCGGTGCTAACAGTTTGGGGCTCACGTCGAAGCAGGTTGTCAGCGAGCGCAGCGAGGTTCTCCAGGCTGCGCTCCATGGCCGGCCGCATCCGGCGAGGAAACCCAGGCAGCCAAACCGTCAGCAGCGGCATCCGGGCGCAGCCCCACACATATGCGTGTTCGACAAGGGTGCCGGCCCGATCGGGGTGGAGAATGTAGCGCCATCGTTGGCCGCCGACAGGGATGCGGCCGCGCCAGGTTCCGGGTGGATCGCCAGGCAATCCTGCTGTCCGGCTCGAATTCGACCACCTCGTTGGTGCTGCGGTACGCCTTGCCGCCTTGGCTCATCGCCATCGTGAAAATGTCTCCGAGCTGGAGCTCGTCGGGCCCAAGCGGATTCCCGCGGAGCATCCCGGAACCGTCTAACTGGGCGTGGCACTGGGGGTCGGTCAGCAGTCGGAACAGGGTATGCGGTGCAGCCTGGATAAGCCGAAACACGCGCACCTGTCGAACCTCAGGATCGGGGCGACCCCGCGTCGGATCGCAACTGGTCATGTCATAAAGACGCCGAGGAGTCGCTCGCCGTGACATCTCACACTCCCATTGCTGGGCCGCGTCTGTTCAGCGAAGTTGTCACAGATGAGGAGGGCAGGGCCATGACCCTCGACTCAGTCCCCTATGAAGCCCGCCCACCGGACAGTCATCATCCACGACCTTGGGGCTTCGGACGGACCGTTAACCGTCCGCTGCAGGAACGGTCCCACATCGGGCTGAGCCCGCCGCCGGTCGTCGCGGTCGCATCCAGTATCCGGGTCCACACCCTGCAAGGGAGGGTGATGGACGCGCTGGCTGAGGTGGCCAGTGACAGGCGGTTGGTCACTTGGTTCCGCTCGAGCGGGCGCGCGGATCCTTCCAAGCTGGTCATGCGAGTTCAACTCTTGTTGTTGGTCTCGACCGCCCACTGTCGTTTTGCGCCTTATGTCTTTTGACAGTCGCCAGTCTGTGACTGTTCGAGCGGTCCGGCCGAGTCGCTTGCGCGAACGCCCCGGCGCCTTCACTCAGTTCGCCGCGCTGACTCGAGGGGCCAAACGCCTGTCCCGGAACCAACTATCCACGAGAAGGAAGATGATCATGACACTCCAGGCAGGAGACAAGCTCATGTCGCTCACGGATGTCTCGGAAATGTTGGGCATTCCAGTTCATACCTTGTACCGCTGGCGGTACAAGGGCGACGGGCCAGCCGGCTATCGGGTTGGCCGTCATGTCCGGTATCGCAGAGAGGCCGTAGACGTGGCTCGAGCAACGAGCCGACAAGCGCTCCTCAGAGTAAGTCTGCTTTCTAAATAGCCCCGGTGAGCCCGGCGATCCGGGATCTACCCAACCCTGACAATCGCGAGCCATCGGCGACACTCGGCCGACTGCCGTGCAAGGGTGGTCCGGACCGACCGACTTGAGGCCAGCAAGGTTGTCGGGAGCTACGCCGACCACAACAACAAGATCACGCTTGCCGAGTGCGCCAGGGATTGGGCCTGCGATCCCCTAGGCATTGCCGCAAAGCGGGGTAGGTCTTGATTAGGTGCCCATTGCATCTACCAAGCTCGGCGCCAGGAAGATCGCTGCCGCTCGTTCGAGCGACGTGCAAGTGGGTGACCGAGCGGTCGCAGGCCTCGTCTCCCGGCACGGTTCGGCTCCTGGTGCAAACTGCGCTGAGCCTTCAAATGCTAGCGTCCAAGATCGTCTAGTGGCGCGCAGTCCGGTCGCCACCAATCAGCCTTCCAAGATCACAGCGAAAGGATCATCACTCTCCACATGGCCGACGGCAACCGTGCTGGCCAACCGCTAGCGCGGATACTTCCACATCTACGCCCGGCGCCCAGGTCGATCGCCTCGCACCGTTGCAAAGCGCCGCCCGGTCACGCTCGCAGTGGCGACACACTCAGGCGTGTACTCGTGGTTCCATCTACAGTGTGTCTTCGGGGTACTTTTGGGAGTCGGGAGAGGGTGGCAAGTGGTGATGATCTTAGGTCCTAACCACGAGCCTCCAGTCCTCACCCAGTCCTCAGGACATTGGTTAATGACGCCAGGTGACGACGACTGATGACAAAGAGAAAACCCTAGCCAGCGCCGGAAAGGGTGCAAAGGGCCTCTGGCGCAATTGGCAGCGCAGCGGACTTTTAATCCGCGGGTTGTGGGTTCGAGTCCCACGGGGCCCACAAGCTCCCTAGTGGGAGCGGCTTTCCAATTCCGCTTCTCCGCTCCCAGCCGCGCAGGCTGTCACGATGCTGTTTCGCGCAGTGTGCGACCGTTGGGCGTCCCTTGGGACAACGGCAGCTTGACCGGCGCTCCGTTGAGGGTCGGTATCTCAGGTGGCGGCAGCAGCGACGCGCCAGGGCATTCCGCGCGCCGCAAATACTGATCCGGAAGGGCCGGTGATTGGTGAGATCCGCAGCCGGTTCCTGACGTTCAACGACAACGTGTGATCCGGCGCATCTTCGCAGGCCACATGGGGTTTCAGACCCCTGAATCCGCAAGGTCTTTACGACTCCGGGGGTCTGTCAGGTGGTTTCCCGAGCTTGGCGATGTCCTCGTCGGTGAGGTCCGTGTATCTCGATTTTCGCCAGCTCTCCTTCGATCTGTGCGAACTCGTCGTTGGTCAGCTCGACGTCGGCGGGGCCCAGGCTCTCTTGGATGCATTCCAGCGTGCGGGAGCCGGGGATGGGCACGATGAAGTCGTTCTTGTGCAGCATCCACGCCAACGAAATCCTCGCGGGCGTGACGTCCTTGCTGTTCGCGAAGTCCGTGATGAGATCCAGCAATGGCTGGTTCGCGCGGATGTTGTCCTTGTCAAATCGGGTGATGACCCGCCGCACATCGTCACCGGTTTGTGGGGATGGCAGCAGACCGCCACTTGCGCGCTGGCGACATCCCGAGGCTCAACGTACCGCCGAGGCGGCGATCACGCTCGGCGGCCGAGGTTGATCTGGTGAGTTCCGTGCCCAATGACCCTATTCCAAGCGCACGAAGCGTAAGGACACCAGGACGAAGCAACTCAGCGGGCGCGCCTACTCGTCGCGTCGGATCCTAACGATATGGACACCCGCTGGACCTCGTCTATTGCCCGTCTCGCAGTGGCGACACCAAAAGGTTCCTGAACGCACTGACTCCGAAAGGCGAGCCGGTGCCGCTCCGCAACCGGGACGATGCCCGCAGCTTGGATCGCACTAACCGCCAAGTGCGACATAAGCGAACATTCCGTTAGCCGCGCTCGGGCGACCATGAAGCAATGGCCCGACGACGAGGAGCTCCTCGGGATCTTCATCGTCCAGATGTATTCAGGTCTCCCCCGCGACGAACTGACCCCGCACAGCCAGACCTTGCGGGATGGAGTGACGGGGGAGGTCATGTCGAGATCGCCGTACCGGCAGCGTCACCTGGATGAGCGAGGCATCGGGCCTCGACGAAACCCAAGGAGACGCTATGACCACCAACCCCGCATCCACCGAAGAGACGTTCCGCCGGGTCGTGGCTGAGATCGTCATGTCGCTCGACGGCCGGGTCAACGGCGCCGGCGGCGAGTACGACATGAGCTGGATCGTCCCGCACGCGATCTCGGACACCTCCCGCGATCGAACCGCCGGGTTCACCCAGGCGTCGACCACGGCGCTGGTGGGACGCAAGAACTACGAGGGCTTCGCCGGCTACTGGCCGTCGGTGGCCGACGACGAGTCTGCCGACCTCCGGGACCGCACCTTCTCTCGCTGGTTCACCTCCGTGCAAAAGGTTGTGTTCTCTACGAGCATCACCGAGGGAAGCCTGCCGAACACGACGGTGACGTCGGACCCGCCGGCCCAGGTCGTCGCGGATCTTCGCGACGAGCCGGGCGGGGACATCATCGTGCTGGCGAGCAGCAGCGTGATCCGCCAGTTGCTTGAGGCCGACGCGGTCGACCGGCTGAGCATCATGCTGTGCCCTGAGACGTCCGGCGGCGGCGAGCGGCTGTTCGACGACAGCGTCCTCCCGCGCGGTGAGTGGACCTTGGCGGCGCACAAGGTCACCGAGACCGGCGCCATGGTGCTCGACTACGACCGCAAGCGGTGACGTGGAAGGATGTCCATCGCCATGCGCTTCATGCTCATCCAGACGTTCGGCCGCGGGGATGTGACGACTGTGCCGATCACCGAGTGGTCGCCGGAGGACATCGCCGCCCACATCGAGTTCCAGCAGGTGCTCAACGACGAGCTCACTCGACTCGGTGAGCTGGTCGGCGCCGAAGGGCTGGCGTCTCCCGAGGCTGCGAAGTTCGTAGTCTGGGACGGCCAGGGTGAGCCGATCGTGACCGACGGCCCGTACACCGAGTTCAAGGAGCTCATCGCCGGCTACCGCCTCATCGACGTCGACACCATCGAGCGGGCGGTCGAGATCGCTGCCAGGATTTCGGCGGCGCCGGGTGCTGGTGGTGCCCCCATTCGGCATCCGATCGAGGTGCGCCAGGTCCTCAGCCTGGACGCCGCCGAAGGGTGAGCGCCACGCCGACACAGACGATCGAGGGCCTGCTGCGCGAGCTTGCCCCGCAGGCTCTTGCCGTTGTCGCCCGCCGGTCCGGCTCCTTCGCCGACGCCGAGGACGCCGTCCAGGAGGCGGTCATCAAGGCATACCAGACGTGGCGCGATCCAGACCTCCCCGAGCGCCCGCTGGCCTGGCTGGTGCGCGTCGCGTCCCGGCAGCTCATCGGCGGCTACCGCTCCGACAGCGCCCGACGCCGCAGGGAATATCTTGCCGCCTCGTGGCAGCAGGTGACCGGCGAGCCTGTTCCGGGCCGCGACGACAGCCTCACGCTGCTGTTCATGTGCTGCCACGACGCGCTCACGCCCGCCGCCGCGATCCCGCTGACGCTGCGCGCCCTCGGCGGGCTCACGACCCGGGAGATCGCTGCCGCCTTCCTCGTGAAGGAGGCCACAATGGCCCAACGCATCAGCCGGGCGAAGGCAACGATCCGTGCCGCCCCCGAGCCGTTCGCACTCCCCACCGCCGACGCCTACGACCGGCGCCTACGCAGCGTCTTGCACGTGCTCTACCTCATGTTCAACGAGGGCCATGTCGCCATGCGGGGAGCCGAGCTCGGCCGGCCTGACCTCGCGGTCGAGGCCATTCGCCTTACACGCATGGCGCACGCCCTCCGACCCGACGAACCCGAGATTGCCGGCCTCCTCGGTCTGCTGCTCCTCACCGAGGCGCGGCGCCCCGCTCGCACCGGTGCGCACGGCGAACTCATCCCGCTCGACGAGCAGGACCGAAGCCGATGGGACCATACGCTCATCCGCGAGGGCGTCGCGCTCGTCACCGCCGCACTCCGCAGGCACCGGACCGGGCCGTACCAGCTGCAGGCCGCCATCGCCGCGGTGCACGACCAGGCGTCTAACTACGCCGATACCAACTGGACCGAGATCGCATCCCTGTACGGGGCGCTCGAGCGTGTCGCCCCGAACCCTCTTGTGACCGTGAACCGGGCCGTGGCCATCGCCATGGTCAACGGCCACGATGCCGGCCTTGAGGTGCTCGCGATGGTCGACGACAGGCTCGAAGGCCACCACCGCTACCACGCCGTGCGCGCTCACCTCCTCGAGCTCGCCGAACGACCGACGGAGGCCCTCGCGGCGTACGACGACGCGTTGCGCCTCGTGACCAACACCCGCGAGCGCGACCACCTGCAACTCCGCCGGGCGCGGCTCCGGTCGGCGTGAACGCGGCGATCGCCGCAGTCAGCGGCGCGCGCGTAGTGATCGAGCGGCGCGTGCTCAAAGCCATGGCACCCGGCCACGTCGACTACGCGCTCACGGCGGTAGGCAAGACACTCGAACAGCCGCTCACCGCAATCTGCGATTGGGCAGCCTGCACCACGTCCCGACCCGAATAGCTCGTGCTGCGGTGTTAGTCGCTCAGTGCCGTCAGGTGAAGCTGGCGAACGCGGATCGGATCGCCGACGAGTTCGATTACTAACGGCCAAGTCTCGGTTGTGGAACACCCGTTCCAGGTCGGCGCTCTCGTTCGCCCAACCTCCACACCCGAGAGGACGAGTACTCAATCGTCACAGAGGGAGAAATCGGCTTTCGATCTTGCGATCGTGAGGCCGTACTCGCCGCCGGTGGGTATATCCCCAAGCTGCGCGGGAAATGTACACAACATGGAACGCCGGCGACATGCCTGCGCGCATGATCGACTGCGGCCTTGAGTTCGGCGAACCACCTATGAGCCGGTTCTGAACCAGACCGTGCGGCGGCAGACGAATCAGATGCCAGCCTGGCCGGCCTCCCCGGCGCGGGTGTTGGGGTCGTTGGAGCGATCGTGGAGCACGCCGAAATACGGCAAGCTCACCGGCTTCGGCGCCGTAAGCGGCCATCTCGGAGGCTCGCCGAGGTGGCCAGAACAGGTACACGAAATTCACCTCTGGTCAGCACCTGGCCAGCCAGCACGTCATTCAGCCTGTGGCATGCCCGCCAGACGGTGTCACCGTCGGGCGCGGCCTCATTGTGCCGCGCCCGAGGGAGATAACGCTCGCATCATGACAGCAACCCAGGTCCGGAATGGTCGCCAAGAGTCGGCCAGCGCACGCATCTCGGCGTCGCTCAGCTCATGATCAATGCCGTACGCCTGCTGGACCGCTGCCCTTGAGCGAGGCTCTCCGGAGGTAGGCGCATC
Organism: Actinomycetota bacterium; assembly: GCA_046725775.1. Classification (GTDB taxonomy): domain Bacteria; phylum Actinomycetota; class Actinomycetes; order Propionibacteriales; family Propionibacteriaceae; genus Microlunatus. The sequence continues at coordinate 18,168 of JBKOZG010000101.1, forward strand.
GGCGTGTCCGCACGCGCGGATGACGATCAACGAGCTGTAGAAGGGGCCAATGCCGGGCAGCCGCTGGAGCTCGGCTTGAGCGTCTTCAGGGGCCAGCGTGTGCAGGTATTCAGCATCCAACCGACCACGCTGGGCCGCCTCGGCCACGGCGTGCAGGCGCGGGACACGTTCGGCGGGCAGCCCCGGCATCTACTCAATACCCTGCAGTCCGCTCGGCGTCGGCACGCAGCTGGTCCTGGTGCCTGACAACTCAAACTCTGCGCCGTACAGCTCCGACATCCGGTTACGCAATGTGATTCCCTGGCTGCGAGCTCGGCGAGCACTGATGATCGACCACACGGCTGCCTCGTACCCGAGTAGAACAAGGCAGGCTGAAACCCAGGCGCTCTATTGTGTATGCGGGCAAGGACCGGGTCGGCGAGGCACAGCTGGTGAAACGCTTCTCCGTCGTGGTCGAGTGAAACCACTCTGGCGACCTGCCTGCGTAGCGCCTCCACCTCTGAGTCGCTGAGCGGATCTCCAGCTGATTGCACTCGCAGCTCAAGTCGATCGCCGAACTGCTCCGCCTCAACCCCGACTTGGCGTTCGTAGTCCCCGTCCAAGCAGAATGCCATCCGCATCACCCCGTCGAAGCTGCGCTCGTCGCGATGTCCGAAGCCCATCGTTGCGATTTCGCGCAGATCAAACGGACCAACGATGTCCAGCTGTGTGGTCAGCACCGTCGTCGTTGTTGTCCTCCTCACCGTCTTCGTCATTGCCATCACATGGTCAGTCTGTGACGCAGCACCGACACTTCTGCCCACGCGCGTATACACCCCTCACTCCCTGAGGGTTGCCATCGCCAGAGGTTCCCTGCAAGGCGGTGGACGCGCTGACGTGCTATGCCCTGCCTCACTCACGACCGGAACGCTAGCGGGCGCTCATCACTCTAGCTCGAGCAGGTGAGGAGCGCCTCGCCGGCCGTTCATATCTCTCTCTCGGGGTATGTCGAGTTTGCGACGTGCGTGACCGGCAAGGCGAGCGCCAACGATACTAAGGACGAACCTTCCGCGATGGTGAAAGCTGCGCTGTTAACCTCCTCGTCACTAACCTCACCGCTCGCCGCGCCGGATGGCGATTCCCCGCTCAACCGCGTCCAGCGGTCGAGCTCGGTGTCGTTCAGTGGCACTCCCGGGCCGCCGCAGCCAGGATGAGCATCCCGGCTGCGATGGGTTCATGCCCGAAATGGCCACCCGGACTGGCGTACCACGGGTGATTGTGGCGGTGAACATCGACGGCCGCAGCCTCGTTGCCATCAAACGCAGCGG
>JBKOZG010000203.1:0-4414 GCA_046725775.1 Actinomycetota bacterium
TCGCCGAGGCGCTCGCTGCGGGCAGGAAATCCGGGCGAGCACCATGGGCGCGAAGCCTTTACGGTCTGCGCGCCTGGCTCCATGGCGACAACAGCACCGCCATCCGGCTATTCGACGAGGGCATGCGTAACGTGCAAGACGAATGGCACCTCATACCGTGGTGGGGAGTTGGGGCGCTGCTGCGCGTCGTCGCTGGCACGGACCTCGAGGAGGCGTTCGGCCCTCCTGTATTGATCGGACACCACGCCAACTGGGCGGCGCGCGGCTACGGCACGGCCGTCTGGGAGCTTCGAAAGGGGCGATCTCCGTCAGGGTCGATCGCCGAAGCGGATCAGCTCGTTCGGCACACTCCGGTCCACCGCCACATGCTGCGTACGACCATCGCACCGGTTGTCTACCAAGCGGGCATGAAGTCGGTTGCCGAGGGCTGGCTGCGCGAGGCGGACGCATTCTGCAGTGCGGCCGGCGAACGCGCCCTGCAACGTCTGGTCCGCCACACGCTCGCCTCGGTCGGCGCCAAAGTCCCGAAGGGTTCAACATCAGCCGTCCCACCACACCTGGCCAGACTCGGGATCACCGCACGCGAGACAGACATTCTGCGGCTTGTCAACGCCGGCCTGAGCAATGCCGACATCTCCCATCGCCTGTTCATATCGACCAGAACCGTGGAGTCCCACGTCAGCAGCATGCTGCAAAAGACCGGCCGGACCACCCGGGACCAGTTGCCGTCAGCCAGTACCGCTGAGGACTGACCGCACAATCTATCCCTCCGACTAGCCGTAACGTTGTTGCAGGAGTTCGGCTACGCCCAAGTCGGCTAGCGCCTGGGCGTAACGCGGGAAAACGACGTTCCAGAAACCATCCGGCGTGGCGGTCAGGCCGGGATGGAAGCCGACGGCCGTGGCGAGTGAACTTGCCGTCATTACCAGCGCCATGCGGTAGTCGTCCCAGCACTGCTCAAAGGAGTAGCCGGTGATGCCGTGCTGGATCAGCACTGAGTAGTACATCTCCAGCAGACGATTCTCGTGGCGCCGCCGCTCGGTCTTTTCTAGATGGCCGACGAGGAAGCCGGCCAGATCGGGGCCGGGACGGGCGGGTGTCGCCAGCTGCCAATCGAGAATCGCTAGTGACTGTTCGCCATCTTCGGCCACCAAGAGGTTGCCCCCTTGTACGTCGTTGTGGATCAGCGTCCGCGGCGGGCCGCTGTACATCTCGACGGAGACCACACGGAGGTAGAGCCGGCAGATGTCGCCCGCAGCCAGGAGATCCTCGGTCACCGGAACGCTCAGCTTGCCCAGGAAAGATTCCCAGTTCTGGGTGACTACGAGCAGTGCCTGGTCGGGCGTCAGCATGCCCTTCATCGCGAGCCAAGGAATCTGGTCGAGACGCGCGTCATTCCACCAAGCGGCATGCAGCTTTGCTACCTCCCTGATGACCAGCTCCGACTCGTCCACAGAACCGCCTGCCGAGTCCAGGTTCTGCATCCAGCTGAGGTCCTCGAGGAGCAGTAGCGATGCTCCGCTGTCCATCTGGACTTCGCCGAAATAGCACCGAGGCGTGCGGACCGGGCAATCAGCGGCGAGCTCGCGGTAGAACCCGATCTCGCGCTCGTAGAACCCCATCGAGTGCACGGCCGCGCGCACTTCCGGGTGCGTGGCCGAGAACTTCGCCACCAGAGACCTGGGTGCACACGGCTCCGGCTTGTCGTAGCTGATTCGCAATCGTCGGATCTGCCCGGTGAATCCAAGCTGGCCAATAGGCGCGGACTGGATCGACGTCACCCTCGCCTGATCCAGGGCGCCGGCTTGGTGCAAGGCGGCGGTAAGCCACTCCTGGGTGATCTCGTCAGTATCCGCCGGAACGCCCATGCAGCATCTTCTCCTACATCTGAGGTCGCCAGCGAGACATCTACACGACAATGCAGGCGCCTTGGTGATTGGTGACTCAACCTTGCTGATCACAGCCATGACCGCACATCCGTACCGAACACCGACCTATCCGGGCGTGGCCACGGATCCCCAGCGAGCTATCCGATGGTGTTCAGTCCTAGTTCAAGCATGAGGAGAGCCAATCTTGGGCCATTAACGGGCCATTACGCACGGTGAGTCGCAGTCATCCAGGGTCAGCTGGAAGCGCACGCAGACGACTCGGTGCCTGCCCGCGAGCACAGCTGTTGCGACTCTCCAAGCTGGCCAGGCGAGTTCGATTCTCGTCACCCGCTCCACAGCATCGCTCCTAGTCAACGCCGCTTTCAATGTGCCCAAGTTATTCGAACACCGAGATGACAAGAATAGCCAGGCTGGTCATCCGTATACCATGATCATCGGCCCCGAGCTACCAAAGTGCCTTGTCGGCCAGACTTCATGGGCCGCGAATCGGGCGTTGTGAAGTTGATCAAGCGGGATCCGTGTCCAATTCGTGCCCAATACTGACGAGCAGCGCACTGTCGCCAGAGCTTCCGATCAGTCACCCGGAACCATGCCGATGGCCCCGCGACCGGATCAGGCACCTGGTGGTAGATCAGCGGACAGGCCTCGAAATTGGGGTAGGTGGTAGATCCGCCAATCTGTGCAATTGTCGGACCACGGCCGTCGCGTCTTCGTCGTGCAGGCGTGGGTGTTCTTCGCCGCTGCCGTTCGGTGGGCCGACGAGAACCTCCACCTCACCGGGAACACCGACCAGTGTCGCGTCACCAGCCGCCTCTCATTCATCCGGAAGCCGCGCTGTGAAAGACGGCGAATAAACTGTCACCCTCCCCGCGGGAGGATGATCACCTTTCCACCATGGTCCTCGATCACCTCGGCCAGAAGACGATCATGCCGTTTCAACGCCACCTTCATCGCGTCCGGATCGGCCTCCCACAGCCGCGCAGAACCCTCAAGGGCGGCTAGCAGGAAGGTGACCGTCCCGGTGGGCAGCTCCGCGACGGCGGGCTCGCCCGGCCCGGCAGGCGATGGACGGCGCACACCGGTGCTGATCGTGACGCCCGCAAAGGTCTCGCTTAGTAGAACGGCTAGGCCATCGGTCAGGAGCCCTTCCAGCTCCCTGGCCGTGGCGAAGTGCCGGCACGAAACCGTACCGGCCGCACGAATATGGTCGATCATCGCCCTCAGCCCGGGCTCCTGGTTGGGCGCGCCGGATGCTTTAGGCACAACAACATCCGCTTACCAGCCGCGAGCCGGAACTCATCCTCCAGCCCGGAGATCCCCTATCCCCGGACCGACCCAGCCATACCGTTGCGGATAAATGCCCAGAAAGATCTGGCTCTGCTCTAAGTAGGCCCGACACATGCTCTGCGTGGAGCCCGGGCTGGACCACAGGTCAGGCTCGTTGCGGCGTGCAGCGTTCGGGCAAGCTCGCTCAGGGCTGGGTCTGGGATTGGAGTTCGTTGAGGGCCTGGGTGGTTTGGTTCAGCGTGTAGGTGACGGCCTGGTCCCAGTTCATGTCTGCGCCGCGTGCTCGCAGCTCCCGCGTGCGCTCTTCACCGAGGGCTGCCGCCGCGGCGGAGGTGATCAGTTGTGCAGTCTCTGCAAACTCGATCCCGTGGGCTTCGGCTGCACCGAGGATGATTGCGGCAGCCTCAGGCTGGCTGGCAGCAAGCGTGCCCGCGATCATGTGGAAGGTCGTGCCCATGCGGAGGCGGTCACCGCTCCGTTGGAAGCCGAAGATGGCGCCGCGGCCGAGCTCGAGCGTTTCGGCCCGGTCGTTTAGGAGAAACGCTATTCCAGTCGCCCAGAGGAGGTCGAGGGCGCTTTGATAACCAAGCGCCACGCTGAGCGCGCGGCTTTCACGCAGGCAGGCGCGGGCACGTTCGGGGTCGGTCCGGACGACGGCCGCGCCTACCTCGAGCAAGGCGCTGGCGATGAGGGCCGGGGCGCCCAGCTGGCGCGCGAGCGTAAGTGCTTCGTTCGCCAGCGGCACCCCACGGGCTCCGTCGCCGGCGAGTACGTAGCAGGCCACGGCCATCGTGAGCTGCACCGAGGTGTCGGCGAGATCGCCGCCGGCACGCGCGATGTCGGCGGCCTGTTCAGCGAGGCGGGCGGCGTCGCCGAAAGCACCGCTCATAATTGCGATGTTCTGGCGAGCGGCGCAGATGGTCTCCTCGACCCGCCAGTCGGGCGGATCGCGGCTCGCGTTGGCTTCGGCTGCCCGGCGGCATAGTTCCGCTGCACCGTGCACATCCGCGCGATTGGAGGCGAACACGGCGCTGACCGCCAGGGCCAGTGGGTAGCCCGGGTGCTCGGCTGCGCCTGGCAGCTTCAAAGCCTCCTCTCCGTCCAGCAGCAGCGGGTAGGTGTGCCAGACTTCGCTGGACGCGAAGCCGGCCATGATCGAAAACGCGGTGTCGATGTTCCCGGTCTCGATTGCCCAGGACCAGGCAGCGAGCAGGTTGTCTTGTTCGGCGCTGAGCCGC
>JBKOZG010000417.1:0-2998 GCA_046725775.1 Actinomycetota bacterium
AGTCTGGACTGGCCTGGCGCGCGTTGGCCTCGGCCGCCCGGCGGCACAGCTCCTCGGCACCCATCCCTAGGGAGCGTTCGGACGCGAACACCGCGCTCACCGCAAGAGCGGGCGGGTAGCCCGGGCGCTCGGCCGCGCCGGGCAGCTCCAGAGCCGCTTCGCCGTCCAGCAGCAGGCGGTAACTGTTCCAGATTTCGCTGGGCGCGAAGCCGGCGAGGATCGAAAAAGCGATGTCAATATTGCTGGTGTCGATCGCCCAGGACCAGGCAGCGAGCAGGTTATCTTGCTCGGCACTGAGCCGGACAGCCCAGAACACTTCGGCATGTGGGTCATGGGCCTGTTCTCGTATCCCTGACAGGACGCCCGCGTAGTAGTCGGCGTGTCGGGCCTGCCACCTGTCGGTTTCGCCGGTCTCGGTTAGGCGTTCCTCCCCGTACTGGCGGATGGTTTCCAGCAGTCGGTAGCGGGTCTCGAACCCGTGTTCGTCGGTTACTACCAGTGACCGCGCCACCAGGCTGGCCAGCAGCTCGAACACCGTATCTGGGTCGATACCGTCCCCACTGCAGACCCTCTCGGCGGCATCCAGGGTGCAACCGCCGGCGAACACCGCCAGCCGGGCCAGCAGCCGCTGTTCGGGCTCGGCGAGCAGCTGGTAGGACCAGTCGATGGTTGCCCTCAGTGTCTGGTGATGCGGCAGCGCGCCGCGCCGGCCGGCTGCCAGCACCGCGAAACTTCGCTCCAGGCGGCGAGCCAACTCTGACGGGGTCATTGCAGCTATCCGGGCCGCCGCGAGCTCGATCGCCAACGCAATCCCATCCAGCCGCCGCACCACAGCGGCGACGGCGGCCGCGTTCTGGGCGGTCACCGCGAAATCTGGCTTGACCGCGGCCGCGCGTTCGGCGAACAGGCGGACCGCGTCTGCCTGGGTGATCGCCGCCAGGTCGGCGTTTGCGCCGGGCACCGCTAGCGGTGGCACCGGCACCAGCCGCTCCCCCTCAATCCCCAGGCCCTCGCGACTGGTCGCCAAGATCACCAGCCGCTCACATGACCGCTGGAGCACATCGGCCAGCGCTGCTGCCCCTTCCAGCAGATGCTCACAGTTATCCAGCACCAGCAGCAGCTGTTTGGCGCGTAGGAACTCCACCAGCGCCTGGCTAGTACTCAGGCCGGCCGGGGCGGTCACCGAAAACACCGCGGCGACCGCATCATCCACCGCGGCCGGGTCGCGAATCAGTGCCAGCTCACACAACCACGCCCCGCCACCGAAATGCTGCGCTACCTGCCCGGCGACCTGCATCGCTAGCCGGGTCTTGCCCACCCCGCCGGCCCCGGTCAAGGTGACCAGCCGGGAATCACCCAGTGCGGCCGCTATTTGTTCCAGGTCGCGGGCCCGGCCGATGAACGAGCTCACCTGCAACGGCAGATTGCCGGTGCGCTCCGCAACCGTGCCGATCGGCGGGAAGTCCACTGGCAGGTCGGCATGGATCAGCTGAAAGATCAGCTCCGGCTCGGCTAGATCACGTAACCGGAACTCACCCAACTCCTTCAGCCCAAATCCGCCGCCCAGATGGCCCGCCACCAGATCACGCGTGGCTTTGGTTAGCAGCACCCGCCCGCCGTGGCCGGCTGCCCGCACCCGGGCACAACGATTGATCGGCGAGTAGTCGACATGATCACCGCCACGCACCCGCACCTCGCCGGTATGCAACCCCATCCGCACCCGCAACGCCGAACCCGTCGGCCACACCTCACCTGCAAGCCGCAGCTGACACATCCCGGCCGCCTCCACAGCGGCGACAGCGCTGTGAAAGACAGCAAAGAAACTGTCCCCCTCTCCACGGGAACTAATCACCGCCCCGCCATGGCTTTCGATCACCTCGGTGAGCAGACGATCGTGCCGCTGCAGCGCCACCTCCATCGCCTCCGGCTCGGTCTCCCACAGCCGGCTGGAACCCTCAATGTCGGTCAGCAGGAACGTCACCGTCCCCGCTGGCAGCTCTCCGCCGTCGAGCTCACCAGGCCCGGCCGGCGATGGACGCGGCACACCGAGGTCGAGTGTGGCGTCCGCGAAGCTCTCGCTTAGCAAGACAGCGAGGTCGTCGGCCAGCAACCGTTCCAGCTCCCGCGCCGTGGCGAAGTGGCGGTAGGACGTGGTGCCCGCCGCACGGATAGTTTCGATCATCGCGGTCAGTCCCGGCTCCTGGTTTGGGGCGGGGCGCTTCAGGTACAACAGCATCGGCTTCCCAGCGGCCAGCCGGAATTCATCCTCCAAACCCGAGATTTCCATGCCCGGACCCACCCAGCCGTAGCGTTGCCAATAAATCCCGACGAAGATCTGGCTCTGCTCGAGGTAGGCCCTATACATGCTCTGAGGCGGGTGCGGCCGGGCGCCGGACTCAAACCACACCGGAACCAGATGCAGCCGCCGGATCGCCCGCAGCGCCGCCGCCCGCTCCTCAGCCAACTCCTCCAACGTCGAGGAAATGAACACCCGGACCCGCTGATCCGGGGTGAGGATCACCGCTGCCCGGTCCTGAGCCGCGTCCTCGCCCGGCGAAACGGTCATACCCGGCTTCCGCGCATGCTCATGCCCCAGTCTCCCCCTGCCACGCCAACGCTAAATTGCAAGGTGCCGATCTCCAAAGGTCATCCTCACACGTGGCTCAGCCCCGAATAGAGGTCGACACTTCCGGTCAGCGCGCCACTGCATGCGCGGCTTCGTGCCAGACCCACCCTGGAAACGGCGATCAATCAGGGCAGCACCTACCCATGCCGGGGGATGCCGATTGCGGCACTGACAGCAACTGACACGGCGTGAGTCTCAGTCGCCGGCGTAGGCCGAGCCTTAGCCGTGTGCCCCATGTGTGCCCCCGCGGTGCAACCAGGGCGTGCCTGCTGCTGCAACTTGCACGTCAATCACGCCATGCTTGCGCCTGATCAGAGCGACGCCATGCCTTCGCAACGAGAAGGTCAGGGGTTCGAGTCCCCTTAGCTCCAC
>JBKOZG010000410.1:0-6581 GCA_046725775.1 Actinomycetota bacterium
GACACTAATCGCAGTAATCAGATTGCTGGTCCCGGCCGAGGCGCTCCATAGCGCGATCAAGAGGGAGAGTATGAGGCTGACGCCCAGGGTCTGACGACGCCCACTCAGTGCGGTGACCTGGTCGGTGATGACCTGGCGGGCTGCGTCAGGGAGAGTCGCGGTCAGCGAGTTGAGCTGGTTCGCGATTGTCGACGGGTCGGCGAAGAGTCCGTAGATCGACACGACTGCGATCAGCGCGGGAAAGATGGCCAGGAAGGCGTAGAAGGCAACCCCAGCGGCCAGCAGCGGGACCTGGTCGGCCTTGGCCTCCTTCCAGCCGCGCTTGACTACCTGTATCCAGCCGCGAGCGGGAATTTCGGTTGGTCGCTCTGATTTACCCCCGGGCGTCTCGACTTGTTCTTGGGCAGTCGTGATGATCATTCCCTTTCGATGTGCTCCTTATTGGTTCCTCGTTTACTACCCCGACCTTGGGCATGTAATCAGGTGTGCGGGGCAACGGCGGGTCTGTTCGCTGCACCCGGGCGGGTAACAGAAAGCTGCTGATGCCACCTCCGAGTGCTATGGCGCAGGCTCCCAGGAAACCGATGCGATAGCCCGGCATGGCGGACGAGGCGGTAGCGGCAACAAGCGGCACCAGGAGTGCAACGCCGGTGGCCGTGCCGACCTGGGCAGCGGAGTTGAGTACGCCGGAAGCAACGCCGCGGTAGGCCGGGTTGGCGGCATCGGTTCCGGTCTGGGTCGAGGCGACCGATGCAGTCCCAAGACCGGCGCCGATCAGCGCGAAGGCGGAGAGTAGTTGAGCCACGGGGAGACCTCCGGCGGGCAGTGTGATCAACATCGTGATTCCGATCGCGATGCTTATGAAGCCGGCCAACGCTGTGCGCCGCGGACCCAGCCGACCGAGCAGCCGTGGGCCTGCCAGTGAGCCGGCGATGACGGCTAGGTTCACGGCCGGGAACAGCAGCGAGGCCCGTCCGGCTGGCACGCCCAGCACGTCCTGGACATACAAGACCGAAAGGTACATCGCAGGCGTGGTTGACGCAGTAATGGCGAGAGCAGTCAGATTCGCGCCAGCGACCGGCCGAGATCGTAGCAACCCGAGCGGCACCAGGGGATCGGCAGTCCGTTCCTCGTGGCGTACAAAAATCACGAAGGCGACGGCTGCAAGCAACAGCGGCAGCCAGCTTGAAAGCCGGCTGAGACCGCGCTCGCCGGCACTGGTCAGCCCATAGACCAGCAGCGCCAAACCAGCAGTAGCGGTAAAGGCACCACCAAGATCCAGCCCGGATGCGCGGGTCCGTCCCTGATCCGCGGGGAGCACGCGCGGTGCAATCATCACAGCAGCCAACCCAAGGGGGACGTTGACCGCGAAGACCCAGCGCCATCCCGCGTACTCAGTGATGAGGCCGCCGAGCACCCAGCCGCTGGCGCCGCCGCCGGCCGCGACGGCGGTCCACCAGCCCACAGCGCGGCGTCGTGCTGGACCCGGCTCGCTAAGGGTTGTCAGGAGCGCCAGCGCGGCCGGCGAGAGCAGCGCCGCCCCAGCACCTTGAAATGCTCGGGCAGTGACAAGTGCCCCCGGAGACCACGCCAGGGCGCAACCGGCGGAGGCGGCCGTGAACAGGCCGATGCCGATCAGGAACGTGCGGCGCTGGCCAGCCAAGTCGGCCACCCGGCCACCGAAGATGAGCAGTCCGCCGAACACCAGCGCGTACGCCGTGAATACCCATTGCAGCCCGGCCTCGCCGAACCCCAACGCCTGACGAATCACCGGCAGGGCACTGGTCACGATGGTCGCGTCAAGCACCACCACGAACTGGGCGATGCAGAGGACCGGCATAGCCCAAACCCGTGGTGCGAGAGGAGTGTTACCATCAAAAGGCCTCATACTGGAAACCTACCCATGGCTTCTCAAGATATGCGCTGGTAAAGTGAGTTTTGGTGGAATCAGCAGTTCAAGCGATGCGTACTCCGCGCGACCTGCCCGTTGTGGGGGGGCATCTCGCGCTGGACTTCGCCAACACCGTTGACGACCCTGAGGGCCCGGAGCGCTACGACCACGCCGGGACGTATCCCGAGCTTGTCGCCTGGTCGGCGCGGATCGGTGTGCTGCGGCCTGGTCAGGCGGAGGCACTGTTGACTGCCGCGCAGGAGCACGCTCGCGCCCGTTCGGCCGCGCTCAAACGAGCCCACCTCCTGCGCGACATCCTGATCGAGATCTTCACCGAGATCGCGGCGATCAATAGCGGCCATTCAGCAGCTACCGGAGAGTCGACACCCGCCGCGCGCTGGGCCGAATTGCGGCCGTTTGTGATGGACGCCATGGCTCACGCCGAGCTGGCGTGGAACGGCTCGACGTATCAGCTGACGTGGGCGGATACCACGCGGATGGACGCCATGCTGTGGCCGGTTGGCTCGGCGGCCGGCGATTTGATCACCAGTGCACAGCTGTCCCGGGTCAAGAAGTGCGCCGGGTGTCCGTGGCTGTTTCTTGATCAGTCCAAGAACCTGAGTCGTCGTTGGTGTGCCATGAACGACTGCGGCACGCAGGAGAAGATTCGTCGCTACGTCACCCGCCGGGCTGCCAGGAGGCAGTGACCTGTCGGCCGACCGCCGGGGCGACGTCGCCATGCTGAGCCGACCGCCAGACCGGGCCCGTGTTCAGGGCCGTGATCTGTGATGCCGTGGGTATGGAAGCAGCGTGGAAGGGACACTCGCCATGAAGCTGCGCTGGATCGATTCGAACGGCGTGCACAACCACGATTTGACGGAGCTGGGGGACCTACGGAGGCGACCTGACGGCTTCTTGTGGCTCGACGTTCCGGAATGGAATGACGAGGCGGAGGCATTGCTCACCAACGAGTTTCACTTTCATTCGATGGCGATCATCGAAAGCCGGAAACGCAACCATGTTCCCCGAGTCCATGCGTATCCGGACCACCTGTTTATCGTTGTGCACGCACCTGAGCTCGGCACAGGCGGCCACGTGCACTATCTCGAGCTGGACCAGTTCGTTGGCGGAGACTTCGTTGTTACGGTGCACGGGCCGACCAACCCGAAGGTTCCCCTGGAGGCCGCGCTGCGCGAGACCGAAGCGGTAGCAGCGCGAATGGCGCGTGGTCGGTTGCACCCGACCTCGCCGTTCGGCCTGATGTACGCGATCGCGTCCTCGATCACACGCCGGGAAGCAGAAATGGTCGGCGAGATCGCACGTGAGGTCGGCTTGCTGGAGCAGCGTGTCATGGCCGACGTGGACGAGGAGCCGCAGCAGTTTCTGAGCGAGCTTTTCGCGTCTCGACATCAGCTGTTGACCATTAAGACCATGGCCGAGCAGGGAAGTGAGATCTATCGACGGGCAATCAAGGTGACAAGATTTGCACCGCCCGAAGGCCTGGAACGGATGAAGGAAGTGTTCGACCAGTACGAGACCGTCACCCATATCAGCGACTCACAGCTGCGGTTTTTGATTGGTGTGACTGAGTTCTACCGGGCGCGCACCGATACCAAGATGACCATTGCCGCCGAGCGACTCGCCGTCATCGCGGCTCTCACCCTCCCTATTACGTCGCTGTCGTCCGTCATGGGCATGAACGTCATCGTCAACGAATCCACGCGATGGCTACCGCTGATAGTCCTCTTGTTGATCATGCTGGCCATTTCGTTGATCCTGTTGCGTTGGGCCCGCAAACAAGGCTGGTGGTGAGCATCTGAGCAGCGCCGCCAGTGAGGGTAGGTCAGCGACCTGACCTACATCAAGACCGGCTGGCCGAACGTTCGTGTGCTCGAATCCTGCATCGGACACCGTTTCCGCGAAGCTGCGGCGCGGCCAGGGCAACGGTCTCACCCCCGCCACGTAGGCCTTGGCCACGGGGACCGCATTGTGGTAACCGCGACCGAAGAGATACGGGAACTTGCCCTACTCGGAGTGCCTAGCAGCAAGGTCTCGGTGGTGCCCTGTGGTGTCGATCTCGAGCACTTCGCCCCGTCTGCGACGAGGAGTGCTTCGCCATCGGTACCGAAGCGCAGCTGTCGCTATCGGCTACTGAGCGTTGGTCGCTGGTGCCGCGTAAGGGCTGCGAGATCATCATCGAAGCTCTAGCTTGGCCGCCGGAGACTGAGTTGCTGATCGCCGGAAGGCGCCGGGAGTGGTGACGCGACGCCGGAGCCTGAGCAAGATTTGGCGCGGAGCCACCGGCAACCCGCACGGCCGGTAGGTCGCTCCAGCCCTGCTCGACATCGGAAGTGATGAGGTGCGAAAGGCGGCCGAGGCTCGTCTTAGGGGGGCCTGAGCCTCGGCCGGCTGCTCTTACAATATCCACATAACGCAGGCAAACAGCCAAAAGATGAAAGAGCTGTGTGCTTTGCAATAAACAAATCCGCTACGAAATCGTCGAAACCCGGCAACTGCTTAAGGCCGACTTGCCAGAATCTCAGCACCAGATTTGGTGCTCAGATTCTGACAAGTCGTGACATCCGTCAGCGACCGAGGCCGGCCCTGTCCATGCGGCGGTGATAGCGCATCCCGGCCAGCCCGCCGAGCAACGCACCAATGAGGCTTGCGGCAACGACGCCGATTGCCGCAATTACACCAGCAGTGCTGAGAGTGCCTTCGTTCAGTGGTAGACGCGGCAAGCCATTCATCTGCGCAAAAACATCGAAGCGTGCGCCAGCCAGCCAGCCTGCAGCAGCAATCAGAATCGCCATGATCACGGCCCACAACCACACGCCCAAGCCCTGCTTGAGCCCGTTGAGCCGAGCCATCCGACCAGCAACGTAGCCGCCCGCGAGGTAGGACACAAAGATGATGGCGACCAGGATGATACCGCCGGCTAACCCGATCGACTCGGTCTGCGCGGGCGTTGGATTTGTGACATCCACGTTCTGGCTCAGCCCGAGCGCTGCGCCGACACCGGTGACCAGCGCCAGCAGGAGGACCGCGGTTCCTGAGGCGGTGAGCCATCCGAAGAAGCAGCTGCCAAATTTGATTCCGCCGAAGGCGTCCTTCTCACGGCCCACCACTTCGCGCCGATCCACGGTGGTGATGTTGTCGCTTGCGGCAGGGTCAGTGCGGGTGACCGGGCCGTTGTTGTTTCGGTCAGCATTGGGAGTATTTACTGCGTTACTCATCAAAACCTCCTTCGGAAGAGGAACTCAACCTCCACCGCTAGAAACCCCTACCCAACGGTCGTACGAGCAATCACGCCGGCCTTGTGCGAGGGGACCGCTGCGCCGCGGACGATTCCTGACGGTACGCCCCTGCAGCAGTGGTGTGGGGCATTCAGTCAGTTTCCCTGCGAGATTTCTTGAGCCATCTCAGGTCGCGGCACCATGCCAATCGCAATTAGCCCGACACCCAATCCGAGCCACAATGAAACCGTCGATGCGTTACCGCCGATAAGGCCGGCACCACCGCTGGCCAGCATGCCGAGCTGGACGGCAGCTGCGAGCAGGAACCCAACGCCCGTCGAGAGGATCAGCGTGGGTTCCCCCAACCAACCGGCGACGAGGGCAAGAAGGCCCAACACTAACGCCACCACGAGCCCAGCGGCGCGTATCTGAACGAGCTGCAAGTCTCCATGCACGAACACGAACGCAGCGCTGATGATCGACACGCCGCCCAGCAGCATTACTGCCCGATCCAACGCTTTGGGCGAATTCATGACGCCCGCACCAACGACCGCGCCCACCAGGATCGGGAGCCCAGCCAGTCTGGCCTGAACAGCCCGTCCAAACCGGCGTACCGCCCAGCCGAGGTGGCGAACAGTGCCATATGCACCAGCAGCAGCAAGACATATGACCAAAGCCACTCGTGCGGCGCATTCAGCACGGACAGCATGATCACGACCGTCTGGGCCACCCCAACCAGGGCCCAGAAGCGGGTCGCCAGGCCGATCAACAGAAACGCACCCAGGGATGCTTCGACGAGTAGGACCATCCAGCCGAAGAATGTGAAGTTTGGCAGCACCAGGCGTTGCATCAGCACGGCGTATGGGTGGAAAACCTCATGGGAGACGGCGTAACCGGCGGACTGGTACAACCCGCTCGGGGGGTTACCCTGACCGAAGTTGGGTGGAGTTATCCAGCCGAGGTTCTGCACCCAAAGAAGCCCGACGCCTACCCGAACTATTGCGATAACCGCCCGGTCCATCCGAGACGACAGGAGTGGCACGGCACGCGCCGTATAGTCGGTGACAGCCGCGTAATCGGTGCCAGCCATGAGCTCACCTCGCATCGCGCATTTGACTCCGGCAGCGAAAGCCAGATTCGCGCCAAAGCCTACGGAATGCGGACGGTGATTTCCGACGCTTCTTTGAAAGAGCCATATCCCATTCATGCAGGAACCGGCAGCCCATAGCAGTCGAGTGCACCGCGGCGCGCGATCAGGCCGCGGTGTAGCGCCTCATCGCGGTCGCCCATCAGGACTCGGGGCGCCACAACAAGAAGTGGTGGACCCACCTTGTGTCTGAAGTGAATCCACCACTGCCTTGTACAAGAGCTCAGCTCCTCTGCTGCTGCACCGTCTCCCTGGAGGCCTGTGCTTGGTCCTTGACCTCAGCGGCCGCGGCTGCGCCTTCCTGCTT
>JBKOZG010000020.1:0-6250 GCA_046725775.1 Actinomycetota bacterium
GGCCTATACCGATGTCCATAGCGAGATACGTGCCCTCGACGATAAGGGCCTGTGGGACAGGGCAGTGTCCCTAGCTACAGGCACCGGCGCTAAATCGTCCAACACCGTTTTCAGTACATTCGACGGCAACCTGGCCAGCTACCTCGACGAGGTTAGTCAGGACACATCGAGCTCGCTGGCGGACGAACAGCCACTCATGGTCGTTGGCGCCATCCTCATCCTCATCGGCGGATTGGCGGCTGCGCTCCTTGGACGCTGGGGCATTGGCGCTCGATTGAAGGAATACCGATGAACCGCGTCTGGTGTGCGCCGCTGCTGGCCCTCGCAACCGTCGCCTCGGCGACCGCGCTCTCGGCGTGCACGTTGTTCAGCTACACCCCGACACCGCTGCCGTCAGCATCCCCGACCCCGCAGCCGACCACGAGCACCTCGGCCGCTAAACCAAGCAGCTGCTCCAACCCGCTTGCCTCGTACCAGCCTGGTGGGGTGCTGCCATCGCCGGAGACTCTGCCGCTGGGCTCCACCATGGCTAAGATCCAGGACCGTGGCCGGCTCATCGCCGGGGTCTCCGCCGACACTTACCTGCTCGGTTCGCGTAACCCGTTCACCGGCAAGATCGAGGGCTTTGACATCGACATGGTCAAGGCCGTAGCTGAAGCGATCCTCGGTGATGAGACCCGCTACCAGCTGAAAGTGATCACCGCAGCTCAACGGATTCCGGCCCTTGAAAAGGGCGAGGTCGACATCGTCGCTCGAAACATGACGATCAACTGTGATCGCTGGAAGCAGATTGCTTTTTCCACTGAGTACTACCGGTCGGGTCAGAAGATCTTGGTCCGTAAGGGTTCGAAAGCCAAGTCGATCAAGGACCTCGCCGGACAGAAAGTGTGTGCCCCGAAAGGCACCTCCAGCATGGACAACCTGATCAAGGAAGCCCCCAAGGCCATCCCGGTCGCTGCGGACAACCACACAGGTTGCCTGGCGCTCTTCCAGCAGGGCGAGGTAGCGGCCATCACTGGCGACGACACCGTGTTGGCCGGTCTCGCAGCACAGGACCCGTATGCGGTGGTGCCGGACCAGAAGGCGTTCACTGCGGAACCCTACGGACTTGGCTTCAACAAAGACGATGTGGATTTCGTGCGCTTCGTCAACGCTCGGTTGGCTGAGATGCGTACCGGTGGTGAGTGGACCAGGATCTATGACCGGTGGCTCAGGGACGCTCTCGGACCGGCGCCAAAACCTCCCACTGCGGTCTATGGCAGGACGTGATGACCGTGATCACGCCTGCTGGGCAGGTGACCGCCCCTGTCGCACCAGGACAGATGGGCTCGGCGCTGGAAGCGAGGGCTGCCGAGGTCTATGTCGGCGAGCTCGGCCGTTGGCGCGATGGGCGACGCAGGGAGTTGGACGAACTGGACAAGGCTGCGTTGCAAGCTGCCACCGGTTCGGCCGCCACCGGCGACATCCTTTTGTCGATGGCGTTGTGGAAGGCGGTGTCGGATCGCTACGAGCTACTGCTCGCTACCTGGAACTCCGGGCGAGTGGGTGCCACCGAGCTGTGGCGGATGTCAACGCTGATCTGGGGACGGCTGGATGCGAGCACCGCCTCCGGACTCTCGGTCTCGCTGCCGGA
This sequence comes from Actinomycetota bacterium, assembly GCA_046725775.1. Classification (GTDB taxonomy): domain Bacteria; phylum Actinomycetota; class Actinomycetes; order Propionibacteriales; family Propionibacteriaceae; genus Microlunatus. The sequence goes on from JBKOZG010000020.1 coordinate 1,634, forward strand.
GGCGTGCCGGCTCTCAGATGCATTGCTATCGCAGCTGCGCGTCAAGCTCGGGCTCGATCCGTCGGGGTTGGAGATCACCGAACGGATTCGACAGCTCCGTGCTCAGATGGAACGTATTCGGGAACAGATCGATCTCGAGCCGGCCGGTGCCGCTCAGCAGCAGGCAGCACTCGAGCAGTCCCGACTGGCACGCAGGCTGAAGGAGCTGGCTGAAAAGGCTGGCCGGGGCGGTGACGTGACGGGACTGCTGGGACCTTTGGAGATCGAGGCGTCCACCTTTGAACGGGATTTGATCGTTGGTGGAGCTCGCCGGCGCGACGCGGCGGCGTTGGTGCAGCGAGCCCGTCAACAACGCGCCGACCTGGAAGCCCGGGAGGCTGCACTGCACAGCATCGTCACAGAGTGCCTACGCCGCGTCGACCCTGCGCCGCGTTACGCAGTGCCCGACAGTGCGGCCCTTGGCCCGGTGCCGAACACACGCGATGAGCTCGAGGCTTACCTGCGACGCCTCGACCAGGTGTCTCGGGCGATGACCATCGCGCAAACGGCGTACGCGAAGGCGCTGCACGATCACGAGGAGCTCAGCAGCCGACTCGAGGCGTATCGCGCCAAAGCGGTGGTCACCGGCGTAGCGGAGGTCCCCGATGTCGCCCAGTCGTACCGGCTGGCCCGGAATGCACTAGATGAGAGGCCCAGCAGGATGGTGCTTGCCGAACAGCTCGTGACTGTCTACCAGACCTATCTGCAAACCACCGCCGCGCCGCATGCGGCGCCAGCAACATCGTCGGAGACCAATTGAACAGGGCGCTGGAATGACACGATGCACCCAGCCGGGATGCCCCGGCACTATTGTCGACGGCTACTGCGACGTCTGCGGAAGCCCTGGACCTGTCAGCACAACGGCTGCGGCTCCCGACGCGGGCAGCGCCCAGGACGAGGTGTCGCCCGGTACCTCCGGTGTGCGCTGCACACAACCCGGCTGCACCGGCACCATCGTCGACGGCTATTGCGACGTTTGCGGCAGCCCGGCCGCACCGGCCGACGAACCTGTCGCCGAGGATCAGTCGCCGGTTTCCGCTGGTGGCGCAGTCTCGACGATCACGGGTGGCTCCGCCCGACTGCAGTCCACCGCGCTCGGCTCGCAACGGGTTTCCGGAGATGGTTCCAAGATTACCCAACGAGTCCGCTCAGGTTCCCAGCGGCTCCGGTCCGCACGACTCGGCGCTGGACTCACGCGTGTCCCACCGGCACCTGTGATCGACCCCGCACAGGCGATCATGAAGAATCCGCAGGTTCCGGAGGAGAAACGGAACTGCCCCAATTGCGGCTCGCCGGTCGGTCGGTCGCGAGACGGCCAGCCCGGACGTACTGAAGGCTTCTGCCCGAAATGCGGCACTGCCTTCTCGTTCACACCCAAGCTGAAGCCGGGCGATCTCGTGGCGAACCAGTACGAGGTGGCTGGCTGCCTGGCGCACGGCGGACTGGGCTGGATCTACCTCGCGAGGGACCGCAATGTGTCGGATCGCTGGGTGGTGCTGAAGGGCCTGCTCAATACCGGCGACAAGGACGCGTTAGCCGTCGCAATCGTGGAGAAACAGTTCCTCGCGCAGGTCGAGCACCCGTTGATCGTCGAAATCTACAACTTCGTCACCCACGCTGATGCGGGCTACATCGTGATGGAGTATGTCGGCGGGACCTCGCTCAAGCAGATCTTGAAGGACCGGATGCGGGCCAACAACGGAAGGTTCGATCCGCTGCCAGTCGACCAGGCGCTGGCATACATCTTGGAGATCCTGCCCGCTTTCAGCTACCTGCATGATCTTGGTCTGATCTACTGCGATTTCAAACCAGACAACCTGATTCAGATTGGCGATGCGGTCAAGCTCATTGATCTTGGTGGGGTACGACGCGTCGATGATGAAGAATCGGCGATCTACGGCACCGTCGGCTACCAGGCACCCGAGGTGGCTCAGGTGGGACCAACTGTGGCATCCGATATCTACACGATCGGGCGCACCTGCGTCGTGCTGATGATGGAATTCCGGGGCTACCAGACCAAGTACGTTGCCAGCCTTCCGCCAGTCGAAGAGGCGCCATTATTCGCCGAACACGACTCCCTGTACCGGTTGCTGTCAAAGGCGTGCGCAGCAGACCCGGCAGACCGGTTCGCTTCTGTCGATGAATTCCGAGTGCAGCTGCTCGGCGTACTTCGTGAGGTGGTCGCAGCGAAGACACCTGGGACAGCCCTGACCTCGGCCGCATCGGTGCTCTTCGAAGCGCCGGCGATCACCGGCGAGGCATTGGAGTGGAACGAGCTACCGGCATTGCGAGTCGACACCAGCGATCCGCAGTACGCCTGGCTCAGCAATATCTCGGTCGACGATCCTCAGCAGCGCCTCGAGGAGCTTCGGGAGGCGCCCCTTGCCACAGCTGAAGTCCGGCTGGCACAGGCCCACGGGGCACTGGAGCTGCGACGACGGGACTTGGTGGAGCAGATCGTCAACGAGATGTTGACTGAGGATCCATGGGAATGGCGCGCGGTCTGGGTGGCTGGCCTCTCGGCACTCGACGCCGGCGATTTCGCATCGGCCCAGTCTTCCTTCAACGCCGTCTATGGTCAGGTGCCAGGAGAGCTGGCCCCGAAACTTGCGCTGGCCCTAGCCTGCGAGCGCGGTGGTGAGGGAGACATCGCTGAGAGGCTGTACCAAATCTGTGCGAGCACCGACGCCAACTATGTAGCTCCCGCTGCATTCGGGATGGCGCGTGTCCGGGCCGCCCGCGGCGACGTACCTGGCGCGGTGCAGGCGTTGGACCTGGTGCCATCGACAAGCAGAAGCTACCCAGAGGCGCGGCGGCTGCAGGCGGTGCAGCTCTACGAGTCGGGCCACGGTTTACCGGCGTTGGCCCAGGCGATGGACAGCATCAGCGGAGTCCGGCTCGATCCGCGGGAACAGTCGGAGCTGACCGCCCAGATCCTGGAGCGTGCCATCGCGGAGGTAGGTAAAAACGGGTCGAAGACCGATATCAAGATCGGCCCGTACCGGGCGAGCGATGAGACATTGCGGGACGGCTTGGAGGCCACCTATCGCCAGCTAGCGGGAATCGAGACCGATCAGCAACGCCGCTATGCGCTGGTCGACAAAGCGAACGCCGTGCGAAGGTGGACCCTACGATGACCGAGTCTGCCGCTGCGGCACCCGCCGCGATCCTTCAGGCCGACGGGAGTCTTCGCTGTCCAAACTGTCGCGCCGAAGTGGCAGCGCAAGAGGCGTTCTGCGAGGCCTGCGGCATCGCCCTCACGCCCACGGCTGCCCCTGCAGATGAGTCTGACGAGATGGCAGCCCCCATCGAGCTCACGCGCTCGATCCGAACCGACACCGACGGCCAGGACACTGTCGTCGTTACCCGCCCCTGCGCCAACTGCGGCGGTGTAATTGGGGCCGACGGTTACTGCGAGACCTGCGGCACCAAGGCCCCGACAGAACGGGACCACTACACCGAGCATCCAGCAGTATGGGTTGCCGCGTGCTGTGACCGCGGCGTGCGACATCACCGCAATGAGGATGCGACAGCTGTCGCGGCAGAGCCGATACCGGGTTCCCGAGCAGTATTAGTGGTCTGCGATGGGGTGTCCACGTCCCTCGACTCCGACGTCGCCAGCTTGGCGGCCGCTCGGACGGCACGCGACGTCCTCGTCTCGCACCGGCCCACCGGACTTGGTACTCCCCCTAGTCGCGTGGCGGCCGCCGCGGGCGCTGTAGTAAAGGCAGCCGCTGCCGCCAACGCCGCGGTGATCGACAACACGGCACCCGACAGCGAGAACGCCGCTTCCTGCACCTTCGCTGCGGCAGTCGTCGAAGCCGACCTGGTCGTGTTCGGCAATGTGGGCGACAGCCGGATCTACTGGATTCCTGATCATGGCTCGACCGGCGACCCCACCGAGCTCAGCGTCGACGACTCGGTCGCCCAGGCACGAATCGCCATGGGCACTCCCCGCGCCGAGGCTGAGAACGGCCCGCAGGCGCATGCGATCACCAAGTGGCTGGGACGCGACAGCCCCGACTTCGTACCACGTACCGGATCCACCCCCGTCGAATCGCCCGGATGGGTCTTAGTGTGTTCCGACGGCTTGTGGAATTACGCATCGGAGGCCACCACGCTCCAGTCGCTCGTGACCGAACTCAGCACTCCGGACTCCGATCCGCTCACGTTGGCTGTCGCCCTAGTCGACTGGGCAAACGGCCAGGGCGGTAAGGACAACATCTCAGTAGCACTGGCGCGTCTCTGACGTTCGGCTGGGCAGCCTGGTGTCTCCAGGCATACTGAACCAGCCAGGACCCGAAAGGAAGTTGATCATGGCCGACTTCACAGCCGAGGTATACCAGAACGAGTTTCTCCCAGAAGGAGGAACCGACGTCAACGCCATCGTCACCATGACCTGCAGCGCGGCGGGATCAGCCGGTCAAACCGGGTCCGGTGATGCCGGGGAGATCATCATCGTCGACACCTCGGGCTCCATGGGTCGGGCCAAGCTCGAAGCGGCTAAGGTGGCAGCCGCCGCAGCCGTGGATCAGATCATTGACGGCACCTGGTTCGCTGTGGTTGCTGGCACCCACC
>JBKOZG010000214.1:0-7159 GCA_046725775.1 Actinomycetota bacterium
CGAACTGAACCACCAGGGAGAACTCATGTCCGTCAATGGGGAAGAACGCGACCACCGACGGGGAGAACTCCTGACCGCCAGCGGGGAGACCAAGGTGGCCGTTGACACCCGCCAAGCCCGCAGATCGCCGGAGATCGCCCCTGAGGGCATATTTTGCATTGTGCATGACCTAGCCCAACTAGTCGTCCGCGTGACCACCGTAGGCAGCCCTTCGTCGGGTGACGATCCTCGACGACATATCAGCCGCTCCACTGCGGCACACATCACCGCAACTAGAAAGGAAATGATCATTTCTGCAGGGCAAGGACCAACCGACCACGCCGAGCAAGACCCGCTCGGTGATCTTGACGCCGATGATCTACGTCGCGACTCAGGCCTAATCCGCTACGTGCATCCTGTGACCTGGCCGGGACGCAATGTGATCTACATTTACAACAGTGTGCGACAAGATAAACCACAGGTGATCGTTTACCCGCTCGACGTGTTCTTCGAACGGGAGACGGCCGAGGCGGCAACCATGCTCAGAGAGGGGATGAGCCGCGAGGCGATCAGGAATTGGCTCGACACTCACGTTGATCAAGTATTTGGTGATTGGGAATGAGCGATCGGCCCACGAGCCAAGAACGGTCAGCGATTCCAATGAGACGCCGACGACTTGTGCCGTCGGGTTCTTGATCGGAGGGAGTCGCCGGGCTTTCTCATGATCTATCCGAGGCTCTCCTCTCGGATCGGCCGGGGCGTCCACCAGGGCCGCTGGAAGGCGGCCAGTGTTGCGGGCTGTGCTCAGCTGAGTTCAGCGGCGCAGCCGTTTCACCTCAAGCGATGCGACCAACTTCCAGAACCAGCGTGTGCGCCACACCGTAACGTCAAGCAACGCCCGCCACACCGGTTCAACATCAGACTTGGCCGCGATCGACGGGGCCATCTCAGCGGCCCTAGGAGCCTCTGAAACGGCCGGAACCTCCGGGATAGGGTCAGCCACAATATCGCCGCTGACAGGCTTAGAGGGCTGCTGAAGCGGCTTAGAAGGCCGCAATGAAGTAGGAAACGGACGAATGTACAGGTGAGGCGAAGCTCTGAGGCGTGCCTGCTCCATAGCTTCAGCTAATTCCCGAGCCCGATCACTCACGGGTGTTTGAATGCCACGCCCAGGAAGTGGCGAGCCGACTTGTCAGCCGTGACAAACGCATACAAGCCCGGTTTACCGACCAGCTCCGCATAAACCTTCGCGGTTGGTGTGCCGGGCAGGAAAGTGAACAGCAACGTTAGATTCGGCCCAGGCGCCGCGTGGGCAAACTGATAGTGGCCGGGGGCGCTGCCCCACACGAACTGAGTGTTCCTGGGCCAGCCGAGCTCCTCAGCCTTCACCAGCTGCTGATGTGCTTCCCTCCACAGCAAACGCTCATATCCACCCGCAGCCTCGGGCCGCCTCACAATCAAAGCCATGTTCGCAAAATCGGCGGTGACCGGGGCACTAATCGCGGTTCGAAACGCGCGTGTCAACAGCGACAGATCGTCGATCTTGTCCTAATTTGGACCTCACATTTGCCGCAGTCGACGCTTATGGGGGATCAATGGTCAAAGTTCTCGTTGGAGGGGGAAAAGGCAAAATCCCGATTGGCCCCGTCTATTTTACGAGAGATTATGTCCTGCCCGGCTGGTTTCGTAACAAGACATACCCGCAGGGGCGCCGTGGCGTCGTTCTACGTGAACATACACTTTTCGGCAAAGTCACGCACGTGGACCTCCGCTTACCGGACGGTGAGTTCTTACCGGAAGTGCCCATCGATTACATCAGGACCGAGTGACGCGGCGACGATTTCCCTCAGACTGGATACCAGGGTACCGCCCAAGTCGTCAGGATCGATTCTGGGGCGCTTAGAGGGCCGCTCAGCGGGGTCTAGACCTTGCCCAGCAGCACGGTCAATCAGTGCGTCGGGTGTTAGGGTCGGAAGCCCCGATGTCAATGAATCGGTGGTATCGGGGGCATCAAAGGGCTATCAAGCCAGTACACCGCTGGTAAGACGCGGTTTCTTTGAGGCGCAAACTTGATCACCCGCGAGTGACCAAAATCTCCCCCCGAGGCACCCCTACCCCCCGTCTGCACAAGTTGATCATGCTTGGAGCGCCCCAGCGGGCTAAGCATTACTTCAAATCGCGGTGAGTGGAAATTTGAGCCCTAGCGGGTGATCAGATTGCGCCCCCAAAAGAACCGCCCCCTCTTCGCGCGCTTCTCTTTGTGATCAGCGGGTGGCGGATGGCGGCTTCTCCCCGGTGCCCAATGCACACAGATACGACCTGACACCTCCTGGGAAAAATGCTGTAGATGTAGAAGAGCGCCTGACTGGGCGGGTTCCTTTTGGGGCCATACAAGAAATCAAGGGTCGTTCTATTTGTATGCTTCACGGCACCTCTCCTTTCCCGAGCTGCCCATGGCGTTGGTCAAGAGCGTGCTGGAAGATGACGGGCGGGTCTGATAGTCCTGCATCTCACGTGCAAGACTGTGGCGGTCGCGACGACTGAAGGTCGCGGCTCCGACAAAGGGGGGAAAGCTATGAGACGAGTAGGGCGCATGACGACGGCACTCGCGGCGGCCGGGGCGCTATGCGCGGTAGCTGTGCCGGCAGCGGCCGCTGGCGCAACACACGACCAACAGGACATCACCGGCGAGGTGCTCGTCTGTGGCCCAACGAGCTACACCGTCACCTCTGGGTCCATCAAGTTGGTGTTCCATGAAGGTACTAGCGCCTCGGGCAACACCAACCTCACCGGGACGGTCACCTTGCAGAAGGTGGTTGCGGTGGACGCGGCGGGCAATGTCTACAACATCCGTGGCGCGGAATGGTTCGGCTCGACCGAGAACGCGCAGCAGGGAGGAACGTTCCAGGCGACGTTTACCGGCAAGTTGCAGGTTGTGGCGCAAGGCTCGGGAACGGTTGACAGCGTTAATGTGACTGAGCACATCACGTCGGTAAACGGCAACATCAAGGAGTTCGATTTCGGGACGTGTGTAGCACCGTAGTGCGCTTTCTTTGAGGTCAGCGACGCGTGTAATCCTTGCCTCCCCAGACGTGCAGTCGTGTTTGGCGCAGGTGGTTCGGTTGCTGCGGCGTTTGAGGAGTCGCGCCTTGGCGGTCATGCGTGAGTCTCCTCAGCTTGGACGCAGGCGTTGAAGAGTCTGCAGTTGAAGTTGGCGCAGGCTTCCCATTGGCCGGGGCAGTGTCCGTTGTCGCTGCCGTCTGCCTCGTCAAAGTGAGAGCGAGATGTACGAAGGTGCGTGTCTGTAGGACCGTCACCAGAAATGTGACTAGACGTGCGGTCACTCGTCTCTTTGTCCTCTCTACTCTCTTCTTCTCCTTCTCCGTGTGGTGACGCTAAGGGGTATGCCTGCCTAGTCACATTTCTGGTGACGAGTAGAGCGAGCGTGGCAGCGTCGGTTTCGTCTGCCAGGAAGTACCGCCACCCCTTCTCTCCGAACGGGGCTTCCTCAACATCGAGTAGCCGGAGCGCATGCAGTTCTTGCAATACCCGATCAACTGTTGTCCGGGGCTGCTGCAGCCGTTTGGCGACGGCGGTTGGGATGTCACGCCAGTCGGGCACCGCGACTTTGCCGCCCTCGGGGTTCTTGCCGAGCCAGTTCCACACGCCAGGGATGGCGATGCACGCGAGCCCTTCGCAGACTGCAGAGTCGGCCTTCTTCACGCCCTCCGTGATGAAGAGCGGGATGCTTGGGTCACCCAGCTTGGGGCCGACTCCGGGCGGTACGTCGATACCGTTGCGCTGGCCGGTTGGAGTCTCGTATTTGTTTGGCTTGCCGTCAGCCCTGAAGCGTGGGTTATCGGGCCGGTACTGGTAACCCCACACTGAACCGTCGACGCTCCGCTCGGGGACCAGCAGTCCCGGCACGCTGCGCCCAGCCTTGGCTATCTTCAGGTTCTCCAGCCGGACCTTTTCGGTTACTGACACGTAGCCACGTTCGCGTGCATGGTCGGGTGTGATTTTGGATGAGGCGAGCATCTTCTGGTGTTGGTCGAGTAGCCCGATGCCGTATTCGGTCATGAGCCACCGCCGTTGCGGTAGGCCTTGGAGTCGATCAGCGCTTGGCACTGATCAGCGAACGACCACCGCGAATCGAGTAATGGCAAGGGGTACACGCCGTCGAGCTCGGCTTCGGGTATTTCGATGTCCGGCAAGTCGAAGTCGTCGACGTCGATCCGCAACGCCTCGTTGAACTCGTCGATCTGCTCCTGCATCGCTTCGAGCTTCTCGGCTGCTTCGGCATGGATCCGCCGAAGCTGGTCTCCGTCCAGGCTGTTGTTGATGACAGCGAGCGCACGGCTCATCCATTCCTGGCGTGCTGTATCGACGCGCCGGCCCAACTGGTCGTCGTAGAAGGGTGCGATGGCGTCGCGCGCGAGCTGTTGCAGCAGTTGCGGTCGGAGTGAGGCGAGCGCATCAATCTCGGTCTGCTCGACACCCATGGCGGCCTGCCAGGCATCACCGCGACGTTCAGTGTCTTTAAGCGGTGTTGATGGCAAGCCATACTCGCGGACCTGGTTCGGTGTCAGCGCAACCCGATGCACCTCGAAATCCAGTTCGGGGAACAGCGAGACCTGCATGGCCTGCAGCTTCCGGGCAACCGAGATCGGCATCTGCCAACCGGCAGGGTCGGCATCGGAGAAGTACAGCACCACCATTGGCCGGCCGTCGTCGGCGCCGATCTTGGCCATCTGATGATGAATCAGCGTGTCGGAAATCTCGCCGGTTGGCAGATAAAGATCAGCTTCGAACTCGTCCGCGATGGGGCCGAGCACGTCGTCCAGTGAGCTTTTCTCGCCGACGATCACCAGCTTGTATGGCTGGGTCCCGGTGAAGTCATCGACACCGAGCTTCGGGGTGATGTCGTCGGCGTCGGGGATTTCAATGTCAATTCCGACATTGATGAACGGGACCGGCACGGGTGGCTCGTAGATCTTCACGACCGGCTGGGCGTTGCGCTGATCAACGATTTGGTCGAACGGGATGTAGCCGAGGAACCGTGCCGCCTTGCCGCAACCGCCGGACAGCCAAAGCCAATCGGCGTCGGTGTTCGTGTATGGCGTGCGATCGGGTTTCGGCCGGCCGATCACCATGTAATGGAGTCCGCGCAAGTGGATCTTGCGGTCACCAAGACCGAGTTCCTGGGCTGTAAAGGCGAGCCATTCACCGTCGCGATGGTTGGCCTGGGTGTCGAGCCGAAACGGATCGTTCTGCGGCGCGAGCACCGTCAGGTCTTTCATCGACAGTTTCCGGCCGTTGGATTCGGCGATTGCAGCATCAAGTGCCTGCCGCAGCGGGGAGTCCGATTGTCTTAGACTGGACACAACACCCAACGCCCCAACAGCCAAGGTGTTAGGAGCCGGCCCGCTGCCAACCGGGCCGGTTTCGTCGTTAGGCATTCGGGCCACCGCCCTGCAGCAACGCAGCTAACCTGTTGCGCTGCTCTTGTGACAGCGGCGGATCAGATTCAGCTTCGCGGCGAATAACTTCGGCGAGCTTGGCTTCATTTCGCGTCATGCTGATCAACCGGCCTTAACGGTCGGGATCGGCGTCAGCAGGCGGGCGTCACATTCGACTAGGTCGACGCGGATGAGTCGGCGTTGGCCTACGCGGTAGCCGGTGATGAGGCCTTGCGCGATGTAGCGGCGGATCGACTTTTCGGAGATGCCGTAGCGCTTGGCCGCGATAAGTGTGGATACCAATTCGCGGGACACGGAAAACTACCCCTTTCAAGGGATGGATTTCCGTCTTGCCATTGACGGCGGGGTTCCGTGTCTCACGCGGCGATATTCACTTGTCGGAACATAACCTTACATGAGCGGACGCCTAATCAAACGACTTTTGCGAATGTGGGCGGGTGACCAGAAATCGCGGTGATTGTTGTGAAAGTGTCGCGGAAGAAATGCCAGCCGCGGCCGCAACTCCGACAGGTTGTGGTGCCGAGGTAGCCGCCGATCGGCGCAGGTATGATCCTCGCCCACGCCGGGACTTTAACGACGCCCGTTTGGGCGTAGCCGAGCTGCCCGGCAAACCAGATCACTTGGTTGCCGCGGAAGCGGTAGATGCGCGCGACTGCCCTGTCGCAGCAATGCTGCTCCGTATATGCCTTCTGGACGTGGCCGCGCCGTTCGAGCTTGGGCAACAGATAACCGAGTTCTGTCTCGGTGACCGGCTGGCCGGCGTCGAACCGGGTCAGAATGTCGAGAGCATCCATCACGACTTGGCCTCCATCCGTACTGACTCAAGTTCGGCAGGTTTACGTCCCGGCCCCCGTGGCAGCAACGTCACGGTGTAAAGCAAATCAATAATGGCGCGTTGCCTATCCAGCCCCGCCGCTTCCCATGCTTTCCTAACGTCACTGGCGGTCACCAGATCAGCTAATAGCGGCGCCCGGTCTATATGCACCATGCGAGTCTCGAGATCAGCTAGGCGGGTCCTCAGCCGCTCGGTGCCTGCTTTCAGCTGGGCGGCGGTTAGGGTGCCGTCGGCGAATTGCTCAGCCAACTGGTCTAGCCGCACGCGCAGTGTGGTTTGTGATACACGTAATTCGGCGAGGTCTTCGCGGTCGTCATCAATTAAGAGATCACGGGCGTCGTCTCGGCTCAATCGAGCGATCACCCGCTCGGTGACTCGCCAGTCGCAGAACGATGCTTCGCGAGTGAGGTGCGACGACTTGTGGCAGCGATAGGCGCGTACGTTCCGGCCGTTCGCATCCGCCTCCCGATAGGTGACCTTGACGGTGGTCTCGCCATCGTCGCAGCGTCCGCACAATGCCAATCCGCTGAGCAGCCATTTGCGGGCGCTGCTACCCGGCCCACGGCGCCGCTCGGAATCAGTGAGCATGGCGTTCGCGGTCCGCCAGGTGTCCTCGTCGACGATGGCAGGCCATTGAGCTTTGCCCTTGATGTCGCCACGGTAAGCGCGCAGTCCGGCGTTGCGAGGATTGACCAGGACAGCACGAGCGGCGCTGTGGTTAAACCGTTTGCCGAGCCGTGCCGTGATAAACCCTGCTGCGTCAAGATCACGGGCTATTCCCACCATGCTTCGGCCGGCCAGCAGGGAGGCGTACGCGCTACGGAGTGCTTTCGCCTCGGGCTCCCGTACGGTGAGCCCGTCGCGT
>JBKOZG010000275.1:0-12918 GCA_046725775.1 Actinomycetota bacterium
TTCTTGACAGCCTCCTTCTTGCCGTCGATCACGCCGATTGTGGCCTGCTGCATTAGCAAGAAACCACCGAGAACCAGCACCAGCACCGAGGCCACGAAGACTGTCAGGACGACGCGAAGCGGCAACGACCGCCACCACCATGTGATGGGGAACCGCCACCAGCCGGATTTCAGCATCCTCAGAGTTGAGACCATATGCCGACGTTCACCTCAGACCGCCTTCGAGCGGGACCGGCTATCGGGCCGGGTTGGTTTCGCCGGCCTTGTACCCGATCCCTCGCACAGTCACCACAATCTCAGGGTGCTCGGGATCCTTCTCGATTTTTGAACGCAGCCGCTGCACGTGTACGTTGACCAGGCGCGTGTCGGCGGCATGGCGGTAGCCCCACACCTGCTCGAGCAACACCTCGCGACTGAAAACCTGCCACGGCCGTCGAGCCAAGGCGAGCAGTAGGTCGAACTCCAAAGGTGTGAGCTGGATCTGTACCCCGTCCCGCTTCACCGAATGCCCATCTACGCTGATCGAGAGATCCCCGATCCGCAAAGTCTCGACGTCGACCTCCTCTGAGGCCGGCATCCGGCGGAGCCGAGTCTTAATTCTGGCGACCAGCTCCTTGGCCTTGAAAGGCTTGGCGACGTAGTCGTCGGCTCCCGCTTCCAGTCCTTCGACTACGTCGATGGTGTCGGTCTTGGCTGTCAGCATGACAATCGGCACACCAGACTCAGCGCGGATATCGCGGCAGACGTCCACGCCGTCACGCCCTGGCAGCATCAGATCCAGCAGCACCAAGTCCGGCTTGGCCTCCTTGAACGCGGAGAACGCTTTGTCCCCATGCGCACACCAAATCGGCTCGAACCCCTCGTTCCGAAGCACGATCGACAGCATTTCGGCGAGCGCCGCGTCGTCGTCAACCACCAGCACCCGGCTGTGCGCCCCCGCACTCTTGGTTGTTTCAGACACCCGTATCCCTTCCGTCAGTGCGACATGAACACCGACGTCTCGATGAGCACACCCGCGATGACCCTCTCACTAGGCGACTCCTGCGACGTAATCCTATGCACCCTGAAAACAAGCTTCACAAGGATTGCCGATGATGTCGCTGGCTGCGACACAGCTTCCCGGTAGGCGCTGCAGATTTGTCTCAGTTGAGTTCCGGGTTCTCCACCCAGGTTGAGAAGTACGCGAGCTCGCCTCTCTGGCGGCGCAGCACGGTACGCCACAGCTCCAACGGCTGGTCGCCAAAGACATCGCTATAGTCCGCCGTCAGCAGGTGCCACATGCCTTCAGCGATTTCGGCCTGCAACTGCCCCGAGGCCCAGCCGGCATAGCCGGCAAAAATCCGCAGATCGCGGTAGGCACCGGAGACGATCTCGATCGGTGTGTCCAGGTGCAACAGACCGACGCTTTCGAATAGCGGTCGCCAGCCCGGCGGCTCTTCACCATCAGAAACCACGCTCGCCAGGCAGATCGCACCGTTTGGTGACACCGGCCCGCCGTGGAAGAGCAGCGGCGGCTCCGATACCGTGCTCACCCATTCCGGCAGCACCGCATCGAGAGGCGTCTGGGAGATCTCGTTCAAGATCACTCCAAGAGCGCCGTCCTCGTCAGCGTCCAAGATCAGCACCACAGTTTGGTTGAAGACGCCATCAGCGAGCATGATGCTTGCCACCAACAGATCTCCCGCGATTGGATCCCGCGTGGTTATTGGCCGCCCCGCTGGAAGCTCGCTCATGATGCGGCAAGCCCTCGATAGGCGCTGTGGGACCCGCCCAGCACAATCAGTCGAGCCAGCACCACACCAGCCGCGATACCAATCCAGTCGGCTATCACATCGAGCGGATCGCCGGTCCGATACCGGTACCACACATGCTGGATCAGCTCGCTTACCACGGCGTGCGCCACAAACAAGCCGACTACCAGCGCGCTGATTCTCGGACTTGGCCACTGCGCACCCAGCGGGTGGCGCAGTGCGGCTGCAAGCAAGATCAAGAGCACCGGGAGGGCAAAGCCTATGGTGTGCGCGACTTTGTCGGCGTAGGGAAACCAGGGCGGTTGGGGCGGGCCGATGACACGGTAGAGCCCCCTCAGCTGTAGCAACACCGCAATGGCGGCCCCTCCTGCGACGAGTTGCCAGCTTCGCAGCGACGAGGCCTGTGGGCGGCCCGACAATCGTGCGTACGACATGGGCTTAAACGGCAACTTCGGTGTCGGATGGTAATTCGGTCGGACCGCCGGCCGCTCGGCGTACTGCCTGCGCCACAGCGTGGTGCACGTCAGCATGAAACACACTCGGCACGATGTACGCGCCGTTGAGTTCATCGTCGCTCACAACGCCGGCAAGCGCACGGGCAGCAGCGAGCAGCATGGTCGAGGTGATCTCGGCGGAGTGCGCATCGAGCAGCCCTCGGAAAACCCCAGGGAAAGCCAGCACATTGTTGATTTGATTGGGGAAGTCCGAGCGCCCTGTGGCAACAACGGCGGCATACCGCGTCGCCTCGGCTGGGTCAACCTCCGGCTCGGGATTAGCCAAAGCGAAGACGATCGACCGATCCGCCATCGCCGCCACGTCGGACCCTGAGAGCACGCCAGGGACCGAGACCCCAATGAATATGTCGGCGCCGACCACCGCCTCCTTTAGCGAACCTGTGAAGCCCAGTTGATTGGTGTGCTGGGCCAGCCATTCCAGCTCGCCGGTGAGCCCGTCCCGGCCGCGGTGCACTACTCCGGCAATGTCGGCCACCACAACATTGCGTGCGCCAGCAGCGAGCAGCAGCTTGATCACGGCAGTGCCTGCCGCACCCGCGCCAGACATCACTATCCGCACGTCCGCGATCTGCTTGTCGACCACCCGCAAAGCGTTATAGAGCGCAGCCAGCACCACGATTGCGGTGCCGTGCTGATCATCATGGAAGACCGGGATGTCCAGCTGCTCACGCAGCCGCCTCTCGACCTCGAAGCAACGTGGAGCCGAAATATCCTCCAGATTGATTCCGGCGAAACCCGGCGCTATTGCATGCACCACTTTGATGATCTCATCGACGTCTTGGGTATCCAGGCACAACGGCCAGGCATCGATGTCACCAAAGCGCTTGAACAGCGCCGCCTTTCCTTCCATCACTGGCAGCGCAGCCTTTGGGCCAAGATTGCCGAGCCCGAGTACCGCAGACCCATCGGTGACCACAGCGATGCTGTTCCGCTTGATCGTCAGCCGGCGGGCGTCCTCGGGGTTCTTCGCAATCGCCAAACATACTCTCGCCACACCCGGGGTGTAGATCATTGACAGATCATCACGGTTGCGGATGGGGTGCTTGCTGTGCATCGCGATCTTGCCGCCGAGGTGCATCAAGAACGTGCGATCGCTGACCTTGCCGATCACTACTCCAGGTACGCCGCGCATCGCTGCCACGAGCAGTTCTGCATGCTCACTGTCGCGGGCTGCGCAGGTCACATCGATCCGCAGCCGCTCAGGTCCAGACGCGGTGACGTCTAGCGCGGTAACAGCCCCGCCGGCTTGCTCGACCGCGGTCGTCAGCTGGCTCACCGAGGCCCCTCCTGCTGGAACCTCCAGCCGCGCAGTGATCGAATACGAGACGGAAGGAACGGCTGTCACGGACCAGATCCTCTCACGGCTTAGGCGGCCGCGCGCGGCTCAGAAGCTCGGCTGGAGGCGCGCGGGCGGCGGCTCCTTTGATGATCATGAAGTCGGGACGCGACTTTCAGCAACGATATCGAAGACACCGGTCCCGCTCGCCCGGCCATTCACCATGACCTCCACGCGATGCTCTCCCGGATAGTGAGTGCGTGTGGTGTGTTGGGCTATAGAGATGGTCTTGGTGAGCCATACAGATCCGTGTGGCTGGAGCTCGAGCTCCTTGAGCGCGAAGACCTTCGGGCTCGGCCTGCCGTTTGCCTTGACGAAATGGACGCGAAGCTCGATCAGCAACTGCCTCGTCGTGGAACCTTCGTTGCTGAGGTCAACGGCGAAGGTGACGGAGTCGCCGATCGAGGCCACGGCCGGTGCAATGCGAATCTCACGCACTTGGACGCCGGTCGCGGGAAGGAAGCCGAGGATCTCGAGCGCCTCTGGCTCTCCCCGCTTCACAGCTGAACGCAGCGCGTGCCGAACCAGCCAAGACCGCTCAGGCGTGGCATCTTTCATCCAGCGTCGGCACGTCTCGATAAGCGGCGCCGGGTTGTCCTTGCCGATGTCGTTCAGATTGTTGGCGACCGACCGGCGCACAAGGAGCTCAGGGTCGTCCTTGAGGAGGTCAAGCAGCTCGAGCACCGGTCGCGGATCGTCCTGCAAGGCACGCAGCCGTGGCGCCCAAGGCAGCCGCGGACGCGTTCCCTCAGAGACCAGCCGTCGCACGTGCACGTTCGAATCAAACGCCCACTCCCGGAGACGGGCTAGCGTCCGCTGCGGATAACGCTCGAGGAAGACCCGAATGCTGTACTCAGCCGTGAACCGCTGCGTCAGCTCGTATTGGGCGCGCATTGATGCCTCGAAGTGATCAACGCCAAACTTCGCTACGAAGAACACGTGTGGCAAGTAAATGAATACGTCGATGCCGGTGAGTTCGGCCGCTTCGAGCTTAGGCCCAAGCGATGCGATCAGGATCTCGATCGCCCGCTCGTAGTCCTGCGGCAGGTGGCGACCAAGCGCAGACGCAATCTGCCAAGCACGCGGCGTAAGCTCCAGAGCCTGGTAGCCGTCGAGCGCGTCGGTCAGGAAAGCATCCTGGTCGAAGGCGCTGTCGACTTCGGCGATCATGCGGGCGATCCGTGCTGGCACGTCCGGCCCGTAGTAGTTCTTCAGCGGTTCAGCCATGATCGCGGTTCGCCGCCTGCGCTCGGCTGGGAGCTGCGGCCTCACTTGCGACTGTCGCAGCCCAGTGAGCGATGTCACCGGAGCTGATGGCGACAGCCAACAGTTCTGGGAACTGATCGGGGGTGCATGCAAAGGCCGGCACGCCAAGCGCCGCCAACGCCGCCGCATGCTCGTGGTCGTACGCCGGTGCTCCCGAATCCGACAACGCAAGCAGGGCAACCACCGTGACGCCGGCCCGCAGCAGATCGGCGACACGGCGCAGCATCTCCTCAGCGATACCGCCTTCGTACAGATCGGAGATCAGCACCAGAACCGATTCAGTTGGCCGAGTAATCAGCCGCTGGCAGTACGCCAGCGCCCGATTGATGTCCGTACCGCCGCCGAGCTGGCAGCCAAAAAGGACATCGACTGGATCGGACAGCTGGTCAGTGAGATCGGCGATCTCGGTGTCAAAGGCCACTACAGATGTCTTGACCGACCGGATAGATGCCAGCGTGGCGCCAAAGACAGCGGCGTAGACCATCGAATCCGCCATCGATCCCGACTGGTCGATCGCAACCACCACCTCCTTCACGAGGGCGTTCGCGCCGCGACCGTAGCCCACCAGTCGCTCAGGAACGACTGTGCGTTGATCCGGTAGGTAGTGGTCGAGGTTGCGGCGGATGGTTGAGTTCCAATCGACGTCTCGTGGCCGCGGTCGGCGAGTCCGGCTGGCTCGGCTGACCGCTCCCGTGACGGCGGCGCGAGTCTTGTTGGCAATCCGCCGCTCGATCTCAGCGACAACCTGGCCCACCACAACGCGCGCAGTGCGCTTGGTGGAGTCCGGCATCACGTGACTGAGACTCACCAAAGAGCTGACCAGGTGGACATCGGGCTGGATCGAGGCGAGCAGCTCCGGCTCCAGCAACATTGAAGTGAGCTGCAACCGCTCAATGGCATCTCGTTGCATCACCTGGACCACGCTTGTCGGGAAGTACGTCCGGATGTCGCCTAGCCAGCGGGCGACCCGCGGGGCAGACGAACCGAGACCACCGGAGCGGCGCGCCGGGCCAGCGCTATCTTCCTCGGCCGAGTCGTAGAGTGCGGCGAGCGCGCCGTCCATCTTCTGCTCCTCGCGGCTGAGTGAGATATCCAGCTCGTCTGCCGATGCATCTCCGAGCATCAGGCGCCAACGAAAGAGTCTGGCCTCGAGCTCAGTTCGTAGCCCGGTCTCAGTCACGATCCCCACCCAGAATGAGATCGACGGTGGCCAGGGCCGGACCTGCCAACTCCAGGTCCACCTCCTCGGAGAGCTGACGATCGAGATTCTTCGTGCCGAGCGCAATCCGTTCTGAAATGGCCTGACGTTCGGCGGGCGCGAAGGTGCCGAAGGTGCGCCGCAATAACGGCAGCATGTCAACGAACTGCACTTCCTCCAGCTGGCTGACCCATTCGTCGAGCAGGCGTCGCAACTCAGCATCGTGAATCAGTAGCAGCGCGCCGTCGGTGAAGAAGCCGTCCACCCAAGCTGCCTTGTCTGCGGCCGGAACTCCGGCAGATAGGGCACGTTCCAGCCGTACCGGAACATCGGTGAGCCGGTCAGCGTCCAACAACAGCCGAACGACGCGACCGAGCAGCAGACCATGCACATCGGTCCGGTCGATCATCGTGGCCAGTGTGTCGAGCCACCGCGAACGTGCCTCGGGGTGGGTCGCGTCTGCCGAGTCCTGCCCATGCTTCGCCGACTGAGCCAGCAGCCCGATCGCAGCGTTGACGTCATCGATGCGGTGCCGCATGGTGGCGGCGTTGGTCGCGTCCAAACTCGCGACCGCCTTCGGAAGGCCGGCGCAGATCCGGACCACCAGCACCTCGCTCACTTTGCCGAGCGCCCGCGTATCGGTCTGCCGGACATCGCCGTAGCGCTGCGCCCGAGCCAGGGCGGGCAGGGCATCCATCAAGTGGACGACGTCCGCATCAAGCGCAGCCTTGTCGGTGAGAGTGGCGAGTAAACCGTCCAGCAACCGCGGCAGGTGGGCCAGCAGGCAGCGTTCGACGGCCTGCGTCAGTTCGACCAAGGAGCCTTCGTCGATGATCTTCTGCACCCGTGCCGTCGCCGCCGATTCCACGGTCGTCCCCCAGACTGACGCCTCCACGATGGCGACCGAATACTCGGGCTCCCATCTCGACTCCCATGTCTCCCGGAAGGTGCCCTGGCTCTGCACGCCGCTCTCGGTCGGCACGATCCATCCGAGTCCAAGCAATCGCAGCCGATGGAAAAGCTGGGATCGGGCCTGATCGATCGGCCTTCGCAGGTCAAGATCATGAACCCGGACTTGTGCCTCACGCCTGACTCGAAGTGTGCGGCAGGTACGAACCAGATCGGCCTCCAATGGGACGGTGGGCACTCCCTGGTTGACCGAGCCGAGTGCTTGCCCGACCACGAGATGGTCGGTGATGTAGCGGACTGCCAGTTCATCACCATCACACAGCACTGCTCGCGTTGCCTCGGTGACCTCTGTCAACCCGGCCAGCGGTCGGCCCCGCAGGCTGGCCAACGTCTCCGCGAGCCGGACGGCCTCGATGACGTGCGCACTGGAGACCGGAAGGTCGCGGGTGCGGAGGGCTCGGGCGACCCTCGCCAGCCAACGCACGATCGGTCGGTCTGGGGCGATCCAGAGATGGTGATACCAGCCGGGCGAGGCGACGCCGGCCCCATAGCCGCTAGCGGAGGCAAGCCGCTGATGGGTCCATGGCACCCAAGTCAAGATGATCTTGCGGCGCGGCATGCCGCGCAGCGTCCGGATGTCGCTGGACGCCGGCGGCAGCGGCCAACGCAGCAGCGGCGCGTGCCAGGCGCCGCAGACCACCGCGACGCGTTCCCGACCCCGCTTCAGTGCTGCCCGGATCTGCTGGCGCATGTAGGCCTCACGCCGGGCCTCGCGCTCCGCAGAACGGGTGTCTTGGCCCATGATCATCCGGAGCTCTGCCATGGCGTCGGTGATCAGCGGGAAGGGTGAGGACGAATCCAGCCGCGACTCGACAAGATCGTCCCACCATCGCTCCGGATCGTCATAGCCGGCGGCGTTCGCCAGCACGGCGAGCGGATCATGCTGCTGGAGCGAGAGTGGCCGAAGTCCGTCGGCTGGCTCATCGTCCGTCGGTTCAAGATCATCATCAGCGTCGCCATGGGTCAGTTGGTGCGGCCACCGGGAGAGCACTGCGGCTGCCGGAAGGTCGCAGAAGGCCACCTCGATACCACGCTGCAACGCGTACCTCATGGCTTGCCACTCAGGCGAGAAGACTGCGTACGGCCAGAACGCGGCTGTCTGGGGACGGTCTGCGGCGTAGCCGAGCAGCGCGAGTGGCGGCGTCATTTCAGCGGCCAGCACCCAGCGGAGTAGGGGATCAGCGTCGGCGGGGCCTTCGATCAGCACGGCATCTGGCTGATAGTCCACCAGCGCCGCAAGAAGTGAGCGGGCCGAACCGGGCCCATGATGGCGGATACCGAACACTTCGACCGGTGGCCGCTCCCCGACAGCACGGTCGCAATCATCGTTGACGAGATGATTGTCAACCGCGAGAACCGACGGGGTGAATGTCACGAGATGTCACGGCAGGCGGTGTAGAACTCAGACCACCCATCCCGCTCCCTGGCGACCACCTCGAGGTACTCACTCCAGGCCACTTGATCAGCTATGGGGTCTCTGACCACCGCCCCAACGATGCCGGCAGCGACATCTGCCGGCCTGAGCAGGCCATCACCGAAATGCGCCGACAGAGCGATCCCACTCGTGATCACGGAGATCGCCTCCGCCGTTGAGAGTGACCCCGATGGCGACTTGATCTTGGTGCGGCCGTCTGCGGTGACACCGGAGCGCAGTTCACGGAAAACTGTCACCACGCGGCGGATCTCATCGACCGCGGCAGGAACCTCGGGCAGCTCGAGTGAGGACGAGAGGTCTGCTACCCGAGTCGTGACGATGTTCACCTCATCTTCCTCGCTGTCCGGCAGCGGCATGACAACGGTGTTGAAGCGTCGACGGAGCGCCGAGGACAGCTCGTTGATGCCTTTGTCGCGGTCGTTGGCGGTGGCTATCACATTGAATCCCCGAAGAGCCTGCGCTTCTTGGCCCAGCTCCGGGATCGGCAGAGTCTTCTCAGACAGAATCGTTATCAGCGCGTCTTGCACATCGGCAGGGATTCGTGTCAGCTCCTCAATCCGTGCAATTGAGCCGCGTTCCATCGCCACCATCACCGGCGAGGGAACAAGCGCCTGGGGGCTCGGGCCCTCGGCGAGTAGCCGGGCGTAGTTCCAGCCGTACCTGATCGCCTCTTCCGCCGTGCCGGAGGTGCCCTGGACCAGCAACGTCGAGTCGTTCGAGATCGCGGCGGCCAAGTGCTCCGAAACCCAGGACTTGGCGGTGCCCGGCACACCGAGGAGAAGCAGCGCTCGATCTGTCGCCAGCGTCGCCACAGCCACCTCGATCAGCCGGCGGTAGCCGACGTACTTAGCTGAGATCACTGTGCCGTCCGCAAGAGTGCCGCCCATCAGATACCTCACGACGGCCCACGGAGAAAGCTGCCAATGTGGCGGCCGCGGCCGATCGTCCGTCGCTAGCAATGCTGCTAGCTCAGCTCGGTACGCCTGCTCCGCATGCGGCCGGAGCGGCTGGCTTGCCGCCTCGAACGGATCCCTCACTGGATCTCCTTGCTGTTCGCCTGTCTCGGACATCACCATGGCGGTATCTCTAGGCGCTGCACCGTTATCGGCTCGCCGGCGAAGGCGCCCTCTATCTCAACTCGAACCCAGGTCACGCGCTCCAGTGCCCGGAAAGCCTCACGCACCGATCGCAACGCCAGCGCCGTCATCGGCTCGTCAGACCCCAGGCCCCGCTCCACCGCCGACCGCAACAGTTCGTAGTGCTCCAGCGGCAGGCGCAAACCGACTGATGCGCCGTAGCGCGAGCCGCGCTCCCGGAGCTGGCCGCTGCCAATGATCTTGAGGACCGTCTCGCTGAGTTGCTGCGACCAAGGCGTGGCGGCGCGCAAGATCAGCTCCGGGTCAGCCTGCACAGCATCCTCAGTCACTGCGCCACTCAGAGCAGTCCGATCTGGCGAAGGATCGTCATCCATTCCGGACTGGAGACTGCTGGACAGCCGAGTCCACTGCGGATTCTGCGCGACAAACCATGTGCCGCGCTCCCCAATTGCCCGTCCCAGGGCCGTCCGGTCTACTGCACTGGTCCGAGCCGCCACCCTGGCGAGCGGCGTCCAATAGCTGGCCGCCGCCCGCTGACCGTGTTGAGCGGCAGCGACCAGCCACAGATTGAGCAGATCCACCTGCGGCGGAGAGAGTAGTCGGTCCAAAATCTCGTGCGCTGTGCGGCCCGCCACCGGCTTCCCGTTGGGCGGCCCCAGCGCTGCCGGCGGGCAGTACGCCGGACGACCACCCGCTCTGGTGACAGCACGATGCCGTGCAGCCAGCGACAGTACCGCGTGAGCCGGATCAGTGGCTTGGTTGCGTTCCGTCGCCCAGCTTGGTGGCAGCTGCTCTGGGACGGGCCGGCGGTCGGTACCAATGAGCCCCGCCGTGACGACGTCCTCCCAAACCGACATCGCTCAAGCCGCCTCTGGCACCACTGCGGTGCTGAATGGCTCGGTTGCATCCGTGCCGAGCATGCTGAGCGGCCGGAAACCGCGAGTGGTCCATTCTCCGAAGATCTCGATCGGCTCCCCCGCCGAACGAGCGAGCAGCGGCCAGGGCTCGTCCGGAAGGTCGATGATGTCGCAGCACTCGCCGTTGTCAGCGCGCAGTCGCCACCGTCCGGTGCCGGGCACGGGAACTGCGTCGATCACGGCCGGCATTCGTGCGGCCCATGGGTCGGATGCGACAAGCTGGGCAAAGCGTGCGCGTACGTCAGCGAAGGAATCGGCCGGTGGCATCGTCGGCCCTGCCGTAGCACTGATCTGCTCTCCGACGAGCGCTCGGAATTGCCCGGAGCCTGGGTAGAAGTGAAGCCGAGCGCGCAGTAGGTGACCGGCCATGACCATCGCATCCAGCAGACCGCCTGCAGGGGCGAAGCTCATGATCACGGCCCAGCGACCGGTTGCTGCGCCATGGAGCCACACCCGCCGGGTGTCGAGCCGATACTCGGCGGTGTCGACCATACCGACCGCGAACCAATCGTCGAGGACCCCCGGCTGAGCGAGAACCTCGGTTTTGCCGACTGAATAGCCGATGCGGGAGCGAACGGTTGCGGCTAGATCGGGGGGCAGTCGATCAAGTCGCCGGTACGCCTGAATGAGCAGGTGCAAAGCGCCCAGCTGCTCGAGCACCCGGCTCGGCCACCCTGAGCTTGCGAACTCGGCCGGGATAGATCGGAGCATGCCGGCCACTCCTGGGGCCTGCGCATCAACCATGCGTGCGGCCATCCTGTCGAAGTGGGTATAACCTGCCCTCTCCAAGCCGGCGATTCCGCCGCGTATCTGGTCGCACAGCCACTGGTCCAGCTCATCAAAACCAGTGGTTAACCGCTCGGCACGTGCCGAGGCGCGCTTGGCTGCAGCCGCGGGATCGGCTAGCTCCCCCGTCTGGCGCCCGGAAGAAGGCGGTGGAGGCCGTCCGCGCTTGTCTGCCCGTGCGCGTAACCAGGCCGCTGCGAATTCTGGCGGTTTCCCAGGCGGCACCCGGCCGGCACTCCATTGCAAGAGCAGGGCAAGCACGTGCTTGCACGGTACTTTCCGGCTCGGGCAGCTGCAGGCGTACGCAGGGGGCGGGCGCAGATCGAGAACGATCTGGTATGGCCGAGTGCCGCCAGTACACAATCCCCAGATGTTGGAATCGTCGGCACCGACTTCGCGCCACACCTGAGTTTGCGCAAGGGCCGCGGCCGCACGCGCCGAGGCTCGGTCGGGGGCCTGGGACAGGACCCGCTCCCGCGACCAGACATCCATGGCGAACACAGTAGTTGCCCTTGCCGACAACGAGCTTGCTTCGATTTCAGCTCATGTTGTGGTGCAGGTAGGCGGGCTGCCGGAACCCCAGAACCGCCTCAATCATGCGTGCTGCCGCAACCGAAGCGGCGACGTCATGCACCCGCAGGATCCTGGCACCGTTGAGGACACAGACGGTCGCGGCCGCAATCGAGGGCGGCGTACGGTCGGACTTTGGCAAGCCGGTCGCCTCGCCGACGAAGTCCTTGTTGGACACTGCTGCCAGCAAGGGGAGCCCAAGATCAGCAACCTCAGCCAGTCGCCGGGTCAGTTCGAGCGTGTGCAACGTGTTCTTGTTGAGATCGTGGCCCGGGTCAATCACGATCCGGCTCTCGGGGACTCCGTGAGCTACCGCCAGCTGCACCCGGCCTGCGAGGAAAGCCTTGATCTCCGACGTGATGTCGGAGTACTGCGGCCGACGGTAGTGCTGCCGTGGCAGAGCCAGGCTATGCGTGATCACCACCGTTGCGCCCTGTGCAGCTATCACATCAGCCAGCGCAGGATCTTGCAGGCCGCTGGTGTCGTTGATCACCGAGGCTCCTGCCGCGATGCCACGGGTGGCGACCTCTGGACGGAAGGTATCAACGGAGATGACGATGTCGCTTTGGGCTGCGACCTGCTCCACCACAGGCACCACACGGTCGATCTCCTCGGCCAACGTGACCGCTTGAGAATCAGGCGAAAATGGCACGCCCCCGATGTCAATCCAGCCCGCGCCGGCCTCAGCCGCGTCCAGGGCGGCAGCGACGGCGTGATCAAGTGAGTAGGTACGCCCTTGATCGAAGAAGGAATCGGGCGTCCGATTCACTATTCCCATCACGACGATCTCATGATCAAAGTCGAACGTGCGTCGGCCGATGGTACGAATCGGATTCCGCAGCGGCGGCAGATAGCTCACCCGGCAAGTCTCAACCAATACGCCGAGTTGTCGAACCTCAGCACCCTAATTGGTGCTGGGTTCTGACAACTCGGCGCTGAGTGGAGGTGGCGGGAATCGAACCCGCGTCCTCGAGTGACGAACCAGGTCTTCTCCGGGCGCAGCTGGCTAGGCGTTCTCTCGGCTCCTGCACTCGTGCCAGCACGTTGCAGACAAGCCCAGACTCAGTTCATTTCCCTGC
>JBKOZG010000038.1:0-3838 GCA_046725775.1 Actinomycetota bacterium
ATGGGCTACACCCAGCCCTGGTACTCGGTGCGCGACGTGGACGCGCCGGTCGGCGGCAGCATGGGTTACATCACCTGCTTCCTGCGCGACGGCGACCGCGTGTTCCTCACCTACTCCACGACGGGCCGTGGCAACGAGCCGATCAACGGGTCCTTGGGCCTGCTCGACATGACGCCCTACGGCCGCGGCGAGGCGTGGGAGGACAACCCCGAGGGCTGGCCCGAGGGGCGCAACCCGGGCTGGTACTGGCGCTCGGACGCGGACGGGAACGCTACCTGGGGCCCGACCAGCCGGCCCGTGCCGCAGTGGACCCGCCCCGGCGCGACCCCCGTGGAGACCCTCGGCCGGCACGGCCACCACCACTGACGCGCCTTCGTTGACGGCCTCGGCAGGTGTTAGGTGCCCGGCGGAACCTCCGAACGATGCGAGGGTCCGCCCGCGCTCTCGGTCGGTGGGCAGGCGATTCGCCCGGAAGGTGAAGGACTCCTGGTAGGAGGCGGGCCTGTCTAGGCTTGCCCGTCCTACCAGGAGTCCGGGTGCACGTATCGTCCAAGTGCCGCGGAAAGCGAAGGCTGCAGGCGAGCGCGGGCCGGTCGAGCTCTGGCCCTAGACTCCGCGATATGGAGTATCGACAACTCGGCCGCTCCGGCCTCCGCGTATCGACGATCACACTCGGCACCATGGGTTTTGGCGGGACTGGGTGGGCCACACCTGTAGGCCAGATCGACGTGGAGGGCGCGCGCAAGCAGGTCGGCCTGGCGCGCGATGCCGGCGTCAATCTGTTCGACACCGCGGACGTCTACTCAAGCGGCCTCTCTGAGGAGATTCTGGGTAAGGCGCTCGGCTCCGACCGCGATGAGGTCCTTATCGCGACCAAAGTACGGGGGTCGATGGGCGAGGGCCCCAACGATGCCGGTCTTTCCCGGCACCACGTCATTCGCGGTGCTGAGGGCAGCTTGCGTCGGCTTGGCACCGACTACATCGATCTGTACCAAGTACACGAGTGGGATGGGCAGACTCCCCTTGAGGAGACGCTCCAAGCACTCGATGACCTCGTGCGGTCCGGCAAAGTCCGCTACATCGGCTGCTCAAACTACGCCGCTTGGCAAGTCATGAAGGCACTGTGGATTGCCGATCGTAAGGGTCTGACGCCATTCGTCAGCAACCAGCTCTACTACTCCTTGCAGGCACGTGACATCGAGAACGAGCTAGTGCCGGTGGCGGTGGACCAGGGCCTCGGCATCCTGGTTTGGAGCCCGATCGCCGGCGGCCTGCTGTCCGGCAAGTACCGCCGCGACCTGGAGGCCCCCGCCGGTAGCCGGCATCTGACGGAGTGGAACGAACCGCCGGTCTACGACGAGGACAAGCTCTACGACACTGTCGAGGGTCTGGTGTCGATTGGTGCCGACCACGGGGTTTCCGCGGCCCAGGTGGCTCTTGCGTACACCATGGGCAAACCGGCCGTGACCTCGGTGATCGTCGGCGCCCGCACCGAGGATCAACTGGCGGACAACCTGGCCGCCGCGGAGTTGAGCCTGTCCGACGACGAGGTGGCTCGGCTGGACGAGGTAAG
Source organism: Actinomycetota bacterium (assembly GCA_046725775.1). Taxonomy (GTDB): domain Bacteria; phylum Actinomycetota; class Actinomycetes; order Propionibacteriales; family Propionibacteriaceae; genus Microlunatus. Next base: position 1,574 of record JBKOZG010000038.1, read on the forward strand.
CGCTCAGCCGCTGCCGTACCCGTTCTGGCATCACGCCAAGTCCGCGAACGATCGCCTCGGTCCGGCCGATCTCACACTGCTGGCGCGTCACATCACGAGCTGACTCACTGAGGCTGCTGTCGCCCATCCGGTCGTAGCCGAGCGACGAGCTCGCCGCGACTGCGTACGCCGACCTTTGCGAAGATCGACTTTAGATGATCTTGTACGGTATTGCTGGAAATGAAGAGGCGGTCGGTGATGTCGGAGGTCGAATGGCCACTGATCACTTCGCGGCAGATGTCACGCTCGCGTGGTGTCAGGCCGTACGCCAGCAGCAGGCTCAGCAAATGATCGCCGCTTGCCGGCTGGATGGTGATCGCGATTTGATCATCGTCCCCACCGATCAGCGGGCTCGCCTCGAGAACTGCCCACTGTCCGCGCGCGTCCCGTAGTCGGGCGCGGAAGCCGCCCGAGCGGTACGGGCACCACCGGCCATTAGCTGCATCATCACCATGAAACAGCCAGGGGCGATCTGATCAAGCCGCTGCTCATTCCTGTGCGAGCTCACCCTGCCGGACGCGGTTCTCACCGTGACGGTCGATGCCGAACACACCGACGGTCAATATGAGCTCTTCGAGGTCGATGTCGCGCGGGGGCCGACCCCGTTGCACCGGACTGGCTGGGGCAAGGCCTATTACGTCCTCAATGGCCGCATGATTGTCCAGGTCGAGGATGTGCCTCGCGGCCGTCCGATCGAGGAGGTCACGCAACAGATCCAGGAGGTCCTAGCTCGCCATGATGTAACCCTTGCGGGCTTCGAGACTGCCGGCCTGGAGCCTGTCTCGTGACTATCGTCGTATGGATTTCGCGCTGGTGGCAGCCGTGGTGCACATCCTTGCCTTCGTCTGGGAAACCCTGCTGTTCCAGCGTCCCTGGTGTGCATCAGGGTTTCTTCGCGATTCCAACCGCCGACGTCCCCCCCGGTACGGCTCGGCTTTCAATGTCGGGTTCTACAACCTGTTCATTGCTGGCGGCCTCATGGCCGGTCTCATCATCTGGATGAACGGCAATGAGTCCGCGGGTCGGGCACTAGTGATTTATCTGTCTCTGTCCGCTTTCCTAGCCGGCATCGCGCTCTTCGCTTCTGACCCGCCGCTGGTCGCGCTCATCGCCGTGCCGCTGATCAACTGAGTGTTCCAGTCCTCGACTCGACCGCTTTCTTCACCGCATCCTGACCATGGAGGGATGCCTGCGGGCACAATGTGGCCCATGGCTCCCACCAGTGATCGGGTACGTGTGATCTGTGTCGCCGTGACGGCGGTCACACAGGCGGTCGCAGCTCCACTGACCACATGGGCGCTCGGACCGAGGTCCAACACCGGCGCAATCTCTGATGCCAACGCCAGCCCCATTACCCCCGCAAACTATGCGTTCTGGGTCTGGGGACTGATCTACGCAGCCTGTCTCGCGCTTGCGATCTATCAGCTCCTGCCTAGCCAGCAGGAGCGTGCCGTTCACCGGCTGACTGGCTGGTGGCTATTTGGTGCATTCACCACGAGCACGCTCTGGGTGCCGATCTTTGGGACGCGCGCAATCTGGCTCTCGCAGATCCTGATTGTGATCTTGGTCAGCTACCTGGTCTTGGCGGCTCGGGGCTTTCTTGTCGTCGGGCCAGCGGCCAACGCCGCAGAAGAGGTTTTGCTCCGCCTGCCGGTGATGATCTACCTCGGATGGGCGACCGTCGCCGCGGCCGCTGGCTTTGCCACCACCTTCCGATCTTGGGGTATGCCTGAGTCCGCACGCTGGGTGAATGAGATCGGCGTGGTGCTCGTGCTGAGCGCGACGATCATGTCGCTGTTTGTCGTGTCCCGGCTGGTTGCCGTCCTCGGCTTCCTGCTCACGGCGTGCTGGGCGTTGCTCGCCGTGGCGCTGGCAACCAACTCAAATTCGGTACGTAACACAGCAGTGCTTGCGATCGTGATCATGGCCGCGGTAGTGGTCGGCCGTACGCTGCGCAGTCCCGAACGCCGGGTCGTGCTCTTGGGGTAGCCGATCACGAGTGCTGTGATGGGTCGTGATCAAGTTACGTCTTGACGCGGTAGTGGAGATGGACCACGCCGTTGCTGAACCGTCGCTCGTCCAGCAACTCAAGCCCCAGACGGACATTGTCAGGCAGGGCTGGATTGCCTCCTCCCACCACGACGGGGGAGAGGAACAGATGACACTCGTCGACCAGCCCGAGCCTGATCGCCTGGGCAGCGAGCGTGGGACCGCTCACGGAGAGGT
>JBKOZG010000299.1:0-5489 GCA_046725775.1 Actinomycetota bacterium
GAGGGTGGCACCACGTTCCACTTCCTCGACGCCGCCCCGGCCGAGGCGCTCGAGACCGCCCGCGAAGCAGCCGGTGGCCAGGACGTCCGGATCGGCGGCGGCCCCACCGTCGTACGCGACTTCCTCGCCGCCGGGCTCGTCGACCACATGCATCTCGCCCAGGTCCCGATCCTGCTAGGCCGCGGCGTCCGCATCTGGGACGGCCTGGAGGCCCTCGAGGATGCCTACGACGTCGAGGCGGTCTCCTCCCCCAGCGGCGTCACCCACCTCACGTTCACGCGGAAGGTCGTCTCGTAATGCCGACACCGAACCGCAGGTCCTGGCCGGGCGGCTGGAACGTCGAACGCGAGGTAGAGGCTGCCCGGACAGCCGAGATTGACGAACGAGCGTTCACGGACCTGTTCGGTCAAGGTTGCCCGCGTGGGATTTCGCCAACCTTTTCTGCATCTCGACATCGCCTCCTGGTCGGCTGAGGTTTCGTTGGTGATCTTGGTGAGGCAGCTCTTAGCCAGGATGTCGAGACCGAGGTAGCGGTGTTGCTCGGTCCACTCATCGTGTTGCTCGGCCAAGACGGCGTCGACCAGACGGACTGGCGCTGTCCGATCGGGGAAGATGCCGACGACGTCGGTGCGGCGGCGGATTTCCCAGTTCAGCCGTTCCTGGGGGTTATTGGACCAGATCTGTCGCCAGGCCGCCTTCGGGAAGGTGGTAACGCCAAGATGTCGGTGCGGGCGGCGTCGGTGGTGCCGATCGTCGAGCGGTGGGCGGCTGGAAAGTCGCCGAGCGAGTGGCTGTTCAATGCGCCGGCCGGCGGGCCGCTCCGGGAGACGAGTTGGAAGCGGTCGGTGAGGTGGCGGGAGGCTGTCGCGGCAATCGGTCGCCCCAGGCTGCGAGTTCATGATCTGCGACACACCGCGGCGTCGGTGTGGTTCGGTTCCGGCGCGGACCGGAAGGTTGTGCAGAGGGTCCTGGGACCCGGATCAGCGGCGACGACAATGGACCTCTACGGGCACCACACCGATCAGAACCTATGGCGGCCGCTGCCCGACTCGGGATACGCACTGGCGGTAGTGAGCATTCCTCCGATGGGCGTGACGCGCCAGGCGCCGCTGGCTACGGGTGATGGGTGGAGCCGCCTATCGGAATCGAACCGATGACCTACGCATTACGAGATAGTCCCGTCGTTGACGGTTCTCGCTGGTTGCCGGTGGCTGACGCTGTCAATGCCCTGCGTGGGCACTGGTAAGCAGTGGGTGTTGCTGGACCATGTGGGTTGAACGGGGGCACCTCGGGGGCACGCGTGACCAGCTTGGGAAGGAGTCTGCGAGCCTACCCGAGCGGACTCGGATCCGCCTGCTGGTTTGACGTTCTTGGTCTTTACTGGTCTGCCGGCCATATTCATCCGGTCCCTCGACGCCCGACCCCTAGTGGGCGACTGGCTCACCGATCATGTGCCATTTTGGGATGAGGTCACCGACTTCCTACGACTGACTCTCCTCGTACGCGCCGTAGTTGTGGCAGGGGGTCGCACCGGGGATGACTGGCCCGGGAACGGATGCGCGGCGAGCCCATCACACCGGCGCTGGGTGAGCGTCGTCGCTCCGCCGCGGCGAAGAATGAAACGGCCGGGTCAGACCCGGCCGTTTCGGTGCTTGGCCCGCGAGGTGCGGGAACAGGTGGGTTACGGGCTGCTGACGGGATCGCCGTTGTCGATGGTCAGCGACGACGTCTCCTCACAGCTGGCCGGGATATCCTGTTGGGCCGGGTTGTCGCTGTCGTAGCTCACCTTCCAGGAGTAGCTTCCCGACGCCGTCGCCTTCACGGTGGTGTTCGACGTCGACACCGTCTCCGGTGAGGCGCCGGACACCGCGACCCCGTCCGGCTCAGTGTAGATGGGCTCGCCGGTGCAGTCCGCCGACGCGTACAGGTCGAAGAACACGGTGCCGTCCAGGTCGCCGCTGCCATCGGGGGCACTGACGGTGACCGAGTCGTTCGGCAGCCAGTTCTGCGCGCTCTCCAACGTGGACGCCACGGTGCTGACCACTACGTCCTCGTTCTCGTCAGTGCAGTCAGTGTTGTGGCTAGCGCCGTTGGTGTTCGGCGAGTCCCCGCTGTACTCCGCGACCCAGTGGTAGGTGCCGGCCGCCGTCGGCTTGAACTGCGGGTCCCGTGTGTCGTACGTGCCGTCACCGCTCACCCGCACTGTCGGCGAGGTGTAGGCCACCGTCGTGCAGTCGTCCGGCCCGAACAGCTTGAACTTGATCGTGCCGCCCGCCAGGCTGCCACCGGTGCCGGTCAGGTTGATGACCGGATCGGCCGGCTGGGTGGCCGTACCACTCAAGTCCGCCGTGTCGGAGAGCGTCTGGCCGAGGTTGATGTCCGGGCCGGCGGTGGTCGCCAGGGTTGGCGTCACGGGGTTCACGGTGAAGCACTCCGATGCGCCGGAGTCGCTGGAGCCTGGGATGCCGTTGGCCGCGTCGCCACTCCAGGTCGCCCGCCAGCAGTATCGGCCGGCCGAGGTGACGTACGCCGTCGGCGAGACGACCGTCACCGGGTACGCCGTCCCGGTCAGGTTCGTCGATCCGACACTCGTGCCGCCGGTGGTGCACAGGCCGGGACTGTCGACCTTGCAGAGCGAGAACGCGACCGAGCCGGTTGGCGTTGCCGTGCCGCCCTCGATGTCGACCTCAGCCGAGTCCTCGACCGCCACGACACCGGTCCCGATGGACAGGCCACCGGCGGGGATGTCAGCCCCGGCCCCGGTCTTGGGCGTGGTCACCGTCGTCGACGTGCAGTTGGTGATCGGCGGCACGGTCGTCAGGATGGTGTCCTTGTAGTCCGCGGTGTCGGAGTTCCCGGTGACCGTGCTCGGAATGGTGTTGGCGAACAGCCGACAAGCGGTCGACCCGCCGAAGATGGTGTCCGTCAAGTTGACGGCGGCCTCGCCGCGGAAGCCGTCCGCACTGTAGGCGGCCTGGGAGACGTCGCTGTCTAGCAGCGTCGGCGCTCCGAGCGTCAGGTTGGGAGCCGTGCCGCTCCAGACGCGGAGGTAGAGATCCCGGCTGCCGCCCTGCTGATCCCAGAGGATCATGAAGTCGCCGGCCTTGCGGTTGGCCCAGGGGTTGCAGTTGGCGATCAACTGCGCCTCGGTTGCCGTGCCGTACGCGCAGGCGGCGGGCGCCGGGTTCTGCATGAACTCGTAGGCGATGAAGCCGCTGCCGGTGTTGTTGTCCCGCTCCCAGGCGAAGTACAGCCAGTCCTTGCCGGCCTCGCGCTCCGTGTCGAGCCAGGCTCCGCGCAGGTCGACCTGAGCGTTCGGGTTGGTCGTGTTCAGCGTCGGCAGAGCATCATTGTGGATGACGCCGATCTTGGTGGTGCTGGAATTGAGCGGTCCGAGCTCCTTCACGTTACCGAATGGATCGGACAATTCGGTCGTGTTGGCATCGGGCACGTTGCCGTCGATGGTGAATGGGCCGTCGGCGGCCATCGCGGTCTGCGCGGTGAAACTCGCCAACGCCAGGACCAGGGCGAAGAATGCGCCGAGCCATGGCGCCCTGCGGCGCTTCGTTACTATTCCCCGACGCGTGGTCGGGTGGTGGATGTTTCTCATCATCTCCCCTTTCTGGGGACCGTGTCAGCATGACCACCTTTATGAGCCTCAAGGAGATAGTCATCGTCTGAGTGTTTGGTGCGGGAGGCCGCCGGGTATATGAAATTCGCTCTAAACCCAGGGCAGGCGCCCGATAGGAAAACTCCGATAGGTGCACCACAATCGCGCAGCGAAAAGCAATGGTCACCGCCAGATCACTTAAGGCATGAGCTCAAACGCAAAGACCGAGTGGTAATTCGGAACTTGCGTGGAGGCCATCGCTTAGCGAAGGGAGTGGCAGGGCATTGGAAGTTGTGGGGCCAGCTGGCGAAAATTGACGCCTCGCGAACAGCATCGTCCAGAGCCAGAACTACGTTGACCGCCCACACGAGTGTCGTGAAGCCATTGTGGTGGCGTGCTAGCGGCGGCGGTGCCCGAGACTTCCGGCCATAGTGTTTCACTTCAACCACTAGGCTCGCTTATTGAAATCTTGCACGACGTCACTACCGTCGAAGGAATTTATTTGCATCGAGGAAAGGGGTAAAGCCGGGGTTATGGACGCCGATGACTGAGTCGCGGCTCTCGTCAAACTTGGCGTCTTGCCCTTTGTCTTAGTCAGCCTTTGATACACGCAATTCCCCCCCAAGAAAGCCAAAGAGACTGACCACCGTCCGATCTATCCACTGGTTGTGGCCCAGACACCGAAGCGGACGTTATCAGTAGGCGAACTCAGGCATTGCCAAAATTTCCGACGTTGTCGAAACGTTGCCAATGGCGCTGATTGAGTCCTCAAAAGTTACGAAAACGTTGCGAAGCGGCGCCGCGCAGACTCTTCTCTTCTTGTTATGCCGCGCGGCAAACGGCCGACGTCGCGAACGAGTACAGCAGTTGCTTCACGCAGGCACGTTTCACGCATCTCTGGGTCGCCATAATGAGGGATGGAGCAGTCCCTCCCATCGGGGACACTCACCCTGCTGTTCAATGACATCGAAGGTCACCACCGACAGCAGGCTTACGACGCCGGCGAGATGGTGGCGGCTTCCAAGACCCGCGAGCCGACGAAACCCATTGCGATCCCCTCGTGCTGCCGCATGACCACCGGGTACAAGACGACGGCGGTGCCGACGCAGGCCAGGGCAACGATCACCTCCAGGATGGCGCCGATAAAAATGGGGGTGTCTGGGCCCGGGCCTTGGACGTAGTTCGGATCGTTCCACACTGGTCCGTAGAGCGAGGGGGTCGGAATCGAGACAACGGTGATCAGGTAGATCGCACCCGCAACGAGTGCGGTCTTCCTCAGTGAGTCGATTCGGGCCCGTTTCGTTGCTGTGGTTCGGTCGAGATTGATCATGTCGTTCCCCTGCATTGATTGGTTATCTGAGGTTGATGGTGGCACCGGCTTCGGCGGTGGCCGTGGACGTCTCCCTAAGTGGTGGGCACCGGTATCCGGTGCCGGTAGTCGTTGCTGGAGGGCGGTGCGCTCGTTAATGCCACGCGTTCCCGGGCGTCCTGACGTAGCGCCTCGCGACGTATCCCCACGGGATGACGGCGATGATGATGACGACGAAGGAGCAGCTGAACAGGACCTCAAGGGTTGCGGCGTTCATGTCGTCGGCGACCAGGCGGGGGATGGCGATCACAGCGATCCAAAGCACCTTCCAGGCGACCTCGAACAGCAGGATCGGCAGCATCCGGACGGGATATCTGAGCCCGAGGAACGCCAGGAGTGATATGGCTGTCAGCAGGCAGGTGACTACGCCGTCCATTAACGGGAGGGATGCGGCGTCCTGGATGAGAAGCGGCCACTTGACAATTGCCAGTCCCAATCCCATGAACGCGTAGCCGAAACGCATGATGTTCAGACGGCGCGTGGACAGCTCCTCGTCGACGGCTGTTCTCG
>JBKOZG010000354.1:0-3491 GCA_046725775.1 Actinomycetota bacterium
CCGTCGGCCTGGTGATCGCCCTTGCCTTCGCCGCCTTGATCCAGGCCTTCGTCAACAACATCATCACCCCGCTGGTCAACGCCGTCCTTGGCGGCGCGGCCGGGGAGGGTCTCGGCTGGACCATCAACGGGCAGCGGATCGACCTCGGCGCATTCATCGGGGCGATCATCTACTTCATCATCTTCGTGGCCGTCATCTACTTCCTGCTCGTGGTGCCCTACCGGGCCTACATGCGGCGGCGGGGGACGACCGTGTTCGGCGAGCCGGAACCCACCAAGACCTGCCCGGAATGCATGGCATCCGATCTGCCCGTCGCAGCCACCAGGTGCAAGTACTGCGCCACCCGTCTCACCGCCGTGGCAGGATGAGCGAGCGTTGACGCTCGCCTCGCCGGTCACAGCTCAGAACAGATATGAATCCGGCGGGACATCTTTCAGCCGGGCCATGATCACTCCTCAGATTCCTTCCTTCATGGGGATGGGCACTCCACGCTCAGCCGCGACCTGATCGGCGCGCTCGTAGCCTGCGTCGACATGCCTGATCACTCCCATGCCGGGATCGTTGCTCAGTACCCGGGCCAGCTTCTGCGCCGCCAACTCCGTACCGTCGGCGAGCGATACCTGGCCGGCGTGGATGGAGCGGCCGATGCCAACCCCACCGCCATGGTGGATGGACACCCAGGAGGCTCCAGAAGCGGTGTTGATCATGGCATTCAGCAGGGGCCAATCCGCGATGGCATCCGAGCCGTCGAGCATCGCCTCAGTCTCGCGGTACGGGCTGGCCACGGAGCCGCAGTCCAAATGATCACGTCCGATGACGATCGGCGCGCTGATCTTGCCCGAGGCGACCAGATCGTTGAAGGCCAAACCTGCCTTGTCTCGTTCCCCATATCCGAGCCAGCAGATGCGGGCCGGCAGCCCTTGGAAGCTGATCTTCTCGCGAGCGCCACGCAGCCATTTCTGCAGCCGCGCATTGTTGCTGAACAGATCCATCACGGCCCGGTCGGTGATCTCGATGTCGTGCGGGTCGCCAGACAACGCCACCCAGCGGAACGGGCCTTTCCCCTCGCAGAACAACGGCCGGATGTAGGCCGGCACGAAGCCGGGAAACTCGAAGGCCCGTTCGCAGCCACCCAGCCGCGCCTCGTCGCGAATCGAGTTGCCGTAGTCGAAGACCTCCGCACCGGCGTCCTGGAATTCCACCATCGCCGCCACGTGATGAGCCATGCTGACGCGTGCCCGGTCGGTGAACTCCTCTGGTTTTTGCTCAGCGTAGGTTGCCCAATCCTCGACACTGATCCCTTCGGGTAGGTAGGACAGCGGGTCGTGAGCGCTGGTCTGGTCAGTGACGATGTCGATCGGTACGCCGCGCCGCAGCAGCTCCGGGAAGACCTCGGCACAGTTGCCCACGACACCAACGGAGGTCGCCCGTCGCTCCGTCTTGGCGGCGACCGCGCGCGACACGGCCTTGTCAAGATCATCAGCGATCTCGTCAAGATAACGATGATCGACTCGGCGCTGCAGCCGGGCTCGGTCGACGTCGACGATCAGGCAGATGCCCTCGTTCAACGTCACGGCCAGCGGCTGCGCGCCGCCCATTCCGCCGCACCCCCCGGTCAGTGTCAGGGTGCCAGCCAGCGTTCCGCCGAACCGCTTCTCCGCGACCGCTGCAAAGGTCTCATACGTGCCTTGCACGATGCCCTGGGTGCCTATGTAGATCCACGAGCCTGCGGTCATCTGGCCGTACATGGTGAGCCCGAGCTTCTCCAACCGGCGGAACTCTGGCCAGGTGGCCCAGTCAGGGACCAGGTTCGAGTTGGCCAAGATCACCCGCGGTGCCCACTCATGCGTCTGCATCACCCCCACCGGACGGCCAGACTGGACAAGCATGGTTTCGTCTGGTGCCAGAGCCGTCAGGGTGCGCACCATCGCGTCGTACGCCCGCCAGTCCCTGGCCGCCCGGCCAGTGCCGCCGTACACGACAAGATCATCGGGCCGTTCGGCGTTTTCGGGATCCAGGTTGTTCATCAGCATCCGCAGCGGGGCCTCGGTGGCCCAGGAGCGGGCCGTCAGCGTGGTGCCACGCGGTGCGCGTACCGGTCGAGCGCCTTCCATGTTTGCCGTCTCCTTTGTTGATCAATTGATGGGTCCGGTCACCAACTCGACGGCCGTGACGGCGCTGCCAGCGGCAACCATCTCGACAGCGATCTCGATCTCGGGTGCGAGCCATCGATCCATGCCGGACGCCGACGCGCCGGCGGTACGCAGCGCAGCGATGACGGCGGCGCTGGCCGGGGCAGGTTGCAGTGGCACGCGCAACTCGATGCCGCGAGCGGCCGTTAGCAGCTCGATGGCCAGTACGCGAGTCAGCCCATCGATCCCGCGTCGCAACTTGCGCGCAGCCGACCACCCCATGGACACGTGGTCTTCCTGCATTGCCGAGCTAGGAATCGAGTCGACCGAAGCCGGTACCGCAAGCCGCTTGAGCTCCGAAACGATCGCAGCCTGGGTGTACTGGGCGATCATGTGACCCGAGTCGACGCCCGGGTCGGCCGCCAGGAAGGCATTGAGTCCACTGCTACGGGCCCTATCCAGGAAGCGGTCAGTACGCCGTTCGGAGATGCTCGCCAGGTCTGCCACCGCGATGGCGAGGAAATCCAGCACATAGCCGAGAGGTGCACCATGGAAGTTGCCGTTGGATTCAACCCGGCCATCGAGCGTGATCACCGGATTGTCTATGGCTGACGCCAGCTCGATCAGCGCGACTCGTTCAGCATGATCAACTGTGTCCCGTACAGCACCGGCCACTTGCGGCGCGCAGCGCAGCGAGTAGGCGTCCTGAACCCGGGTGCACGCCTCAGTGCGGTGGCTTTCCCGAATCTGACTGCCGGCCATGATCCTCCGCAGGTTGTTGGCCGAAGCAGCCTGACCTGGGTGAGGTCGCAGAGCGTGCAGATCGTCCGCGAAAACATCGTCAGTGCCGAGCAAACCTTCTACGCTCATGGCCGCCGTGATATCCGCCACCTTGAGCAACCGCCGCAGATCGATGATCGCAAGCACCAGCATGCCGAGCATGCCGTCAGTGCCGTTGATCAAGGCCAGGCCCTCCTTCTCGGCAAGCGTGAGGGCGTCGATGCCCGCGGCGGCAAAGGCATCACGGGTCGGAATGAGAGCCCCAGACGCATTCCGGACAAACCCTTCGCCCATCAGCGCCAGGGCACAGTGCGCCAGCGGCGCCAGGTCGCCTGAGCAGCCGAGGCTGCCGTACTCATAGACAACCGGGGTGAGACCGGCATTAAGCACCGCGACATAGCAACGCAGCGTCTCCTCCCGGATACCGGTACGGCCCGTAGCGAGAGTGGAGATCCGGAGCAACATAAGGGCCCGTACCACCTCTCGTTCCACCTCGGCTCCCGACCCCGCGGCGTGCGAGCGGACCAGGCTGCGCTGCAATTGCGCGCGCAGCTCAACGGGGATGTGCCGGGTTGCCAG
>JBKOZG010000463.1:0-12657 GCA_046725775.1 Actinomycetota bacterium
AGGCGCCGGCCACTATTACGCGCTCAGCGGTCCGAGCCTGCTCATCGAGTACGACAACACCCAGGACGGGGCCAATCACATCCACTCCGTGTGGCGCGACCTGCGCCGCGACTTCGCCGGGGATCTGCTGGCCCAGCACTACGCGGGCGTGCGCCACTGATCGGTCCGGTTGCGGCACGCACAGCGATCGTTGATGCAGCCTGATCAAGCACCGCATGAAGCAGAGCCAGATTGACGTACAAAGGATCGGGCCGTGCAATTGCTCGACGGCATAGCTGACCGGTACTGCCGATCAGGTCCTATGCTCGTCATCCAATCACCACAGAAACGATCTTTAGGGACCACAGCGGTGGATCGATTCAATGATCAATGATCAATTGACTTCGACCGTGGCAGCAAAATTTGTCGTTGGAGGGCATGCGATGTCGACTAAGGACGAGGCGAGTAGCTCCGGCTGGCCAGCAGGCCGCAGCGCTGCGAGGTACGGAGATGCCGAGCGCCTGCACCGCGGCAGTCCACTCATCGTTTACGAGTTCGAGCAGGTCGACAAGCTGCTGCAGGGCTGGCAGGTTCATGTGGTTACGCAAAGACTCATCCATGAGGACGCCGCACGCCGGATCCAGGCTCTCCACTATGGCATCGGGGGTCTGGCCGTTGTCCTGGCGGCCCTTGCCGGATCCTCCGCCGTGGCAGCGTGGGGCAGTGGCGGCTCGAGTGGTGGCTTGGCCCTCCTCAGCGCCGTCATCGCGGTCGGGGCCACCGCTCTCACCGCTGGCGTCACATTTCTGGATCTGGGTGGGCGCGCCGAGCGGCATCGAAGGGCTGCAGCAGAGTGCAAGAGGATCTTGCGGCGGCTCGAGGCTCTCCCTCCATATGCCATGAAACTCGCAGAGATGCCTGAGGAACTGGATCACCGCATCCAGGAGCTGGAGTCACAACTGGGGGAAATGGACTCCTCCGCGCCGATACCGCCCCGGCGAATAGCCGAACGCGTGCTCGCTAGGCCGCGCGAGCTCCGTTCGTCGGTTGCCTTCGCGGGCGACCAACCTTCATGATGGTGGGGTCGGCAATGGACTGCTCGTCGTCGGATAAGGCGTCGTGACGAGACATCAGATCTCGATCTGCTGGTTCGGCCGGCGTCTGCTGATTACTGCTGCGATCCGGGGCTACGTCCGTAACACGCCTTGGCTAACAAATCAAGATCAACAGTTTCTTGCGAGCAGCTTGCTACTCGGTCATTGCGCTTATGCTGACCGTTGTCAACGGCAACCGTCTGTGCGCTCGATGTACCAGACATCGCCGCGCGGTTCTTCCCACTCACTCCACGACGTATCGTCGGCGCAATACTCGCTGGGAACATGCGCGCCACAGACATCATCAGGGAGCCCGTCGCGCGCGATGCGTCGGCGTCATCCATCCGGAATCAGCCGGCCCCGGATAGCGATGGTCAGCTGGGACAGAGGTGGTGTGTGCATGACCTTCCTTTCGCTGCACCAGTTGCGGCCGGACCTTACGGGATCGGCCTGCTGATCTGACCCGGCGTTGAAAGCCCGGTGACGAAGTCGGCCAGGTCCGTGGCCACTCGTTCGGGCTGCTCCCACAGCACGAGGTGGCCCGTGTCCTCGTACGGAATAAGCCGGGAGTCTGGGATGGCTGCGGCAAGCAGGTATCCGTCCTGCAGCGGCAGTAGCTCGTCTCATTCACCCCAGATGATCACGGTGGGCGCGGTGATCGTTCCGCACTCGGATGGCGGGACGGCGGTCGTGAGTCCCGCAAGGCCAGCCTTCCACACATGTGCGGGCACGCGCAGACCATCGCGTATCCGGTCCTCGATGTACCAATCGGGCACGTCGTGATAGCGGGGAACCAGGTCAGTGACTCTTCGACCCAGCTGGGATCGACAGGGTCGGTGAGCCGATCCACCTCGTCGGCAAAGGCGGACCGGCCCTGAAGGCTGCGCGGTGCGCCGACGAGGACCAGGCCGTCAACGCGATAAGGCACCTGAACAGCGACCTGTTGCGCGACGTAGCCACCGCTTGAGGACCCGAGCAGGACAGCCGACGGTAGCCCCACCGCATCCATGAACGCCTCGATGTCATCGGCGAAGTTCACCAGGGCATACCCGTCGGCCGGCTTGTCAGCATCGCCATGGCCGCGCTGATCCATCGCGAATACGCGGAGCGTCGGCGGCACCTCCTGCAACAGGCGGTCGAAACAAGCCGACGATTCGACCCACGCGTGCAACAACAACACCGCCGCCGCCTGTGGGTCGCTCTGCTCAAGGTACGGGACCGTGACTCCGGTCGCGAGGTGAACGCGACGGGTCATCCGATCAGCCCCCATCTCGTGATGCTAGGTCGAAGGCGCGGCGCATGCCGCCCGACTGAGCCCCGTTTACCTGATAGACCCCAACTTGTACAGAGACCGGCGATGATTGCGCCGACTGTCCTACGCGGGTGAGTTCAACATCATCGCGGTTGCTGCCCGATACACCGTCACACCCATTCGCTCCTGAGCGCACCGAGTACTCCGGCCGCCCTACGACCAAACCGACGTTCTTGACTTGTCCGCCAGCAGTGACACAACCCAGAGGTCCGAAGAACGTGGGACACCGGGAGTACGGCCAATCCGGCGTGTCGCTCCCCTTGATCAGATTGCCAACACCCTCCTAGTCGGGGGGCCGCGAAACACCGGCAGTTCGGATCGCGTCCGTCCGAAATAGCGGCGTATGGCCCCACAGGATTCCGCATCTGACATAGCCCAAGCGCCCGCAAGCCGGTCGGCTTACAGGGCAACCGTCGCACCGCAACTGGTTGACCCGAGGCCGCATACGTGAGATTGCAAGGGGGCTTACATGGCTGGATTTGGCCCACCGCCCACCATGAGGGAGGCATGTCAGTGCTGTTTGCTGGGCATCGGTAACCAAGCCAGAGCAGCGACGTGTAGCTGCATCGGCTTGCGGAACTTGATGTGTCGGGGTAGCGGTGTAGCACCTTTGCGACCCCACCTGTCGCTTCAGCCCCTCGCGAAGTGCGGAAGGCCTCAAAGAAGAGCTGGTGGATGTTCATCGCAGGCCGGAAGGCGGCTATCGCGTGGCCCACCTCGGCAGTGGAGTTGCCGAACGTGCGGTAAAGACCGGGGGGCACCACGAGATGTTCGCCGGGAAGTAGGACGTGGCGCTTGCCGTTGATCATCACATGGGGCGTGCCGCCGACGCCCTCGAACCGTTCCTCTTGGTTGGCATGGAAATGCGGCGGATCCATGCGTCGGCACGGGCGAGCTGCTCCGCTACCTCGAAGCGCACGGGTTCTCGAACTACATCGTCTCCGGGAGCGACGGTGACTTCATGCGCTCGATCGCCCAGGAGGTGTTCGGTATCCCGCCTGAGCGTGTGATCGGCAGCGATTCCGCGCTCGAGTAGGCGAGCGACGACCATGGCGGCACCATTACGCGCAGGCACAGCTCGGCTTCCTCGACGATGGGCCGCAGAAGCCGATCCAGATCTGGAGCCGTCTCAGCCGTCGGCCGCTTCTCGCCGGTGGGAATTGAAACGGCGATCTTCCGATACTCGACTTCGCTCAGCACCAGGACAGACCGTGGTTGTGTCTGCTCGTTCTCCACGACGATGCGGAGGGTGAGTTCGCCTACACGAGCGGCGCCGAGCAGGCGCTGTCGAAGGCCGGTGCGAGCAGCTGGACCGTCATGAGTATGAAGGACGACTTCACGACCGTGTTCGGAGCCGCGGGTCGGGACGGCGCGACAATGACCCGCGAAACGTGAAGGTTGTGAGCAGCTGATCATGACCTGGGCGACCCGCTTCCGGATCCGTGAGTACCTCCGCGAGAGCCTTTGGGTCGTGCCGTCTCTGGGGGCGGTCATCGGAGTGCTCGGCGCCGCGGTCCTCATATCGATCGACTCGCACCCTGAAGGTGCCATCCCAATGGGGTATTCCCCGTCCACGGCGAGCACGGTCCTGTCTGCGATCGTGGGCGCGAAGCCGTCCTGACGGGCTTCGTCGCGACCGTCCAAGCGGGAGTGCCAGGATGCGTTGAATGAGGTGATCTCGGCGCTGCGGTCGGGGACGCTGGTGGAGTCGGCGCGGCGGCTGGGGGCGAGCTTTCTGGTGGAGGAGTGGCGTTGCCGCCGGTGCGGATAGCGGGGCTGCGGAACTCGACGTGGGAGCCCAGAAGCCTTGGATATTGTCTCCCGGTGACTACAGTCTCGACTCGCGAGGTCGCACCGAAGGCCGCTGGGGCTGTTCTTCTCACGCTCTGCGCCGCGCAGTTCCTGATGGCACTCGACTCCTCGGTCATGAACGTGTCGATTGCGACGGTGGCCGAGGACCTCGGCACCACGATCACGGGCATCCAGACCGCCATCGTGCTCTACACCCTCGTCATGGCGATGCTGATGGTCACTGGGGGCAAGGTCGGGTCCATCATCGGGCGGAAGCGCGCCTTCGTGATCGGCTGTGTGATCTACTGCTGCGGCTCGCTGACGACAGCGTTGTCGCCGAACCTCGGCTGGCTCATCTTCGGATGGTCATTCCTCGAAGGTGTCGGCGCGGCCTTGATCATGCCAGCGATCGTGGCGCTCGTCGCCGGGAACTTCACGCCTGCCGAACGGCCACGTGGCTATGGACTGGTGGGTGCAGCTGGGGCCATCGCCGTGGCGGTGGGCCCGCTCATCGGCGGTCTCGCAACCACCTACGCGTCCTGGCGGGTGGTGTTCGCCGGTGAGGTGCTCGTCGGGGCCGGCATCCTGGTGCTGGCTCGACGCGTAGCCGATGCGCCGAGTGACAGCCGTCCACATCTGGACTGGCTCGGGTCGGTGTTGTGGGCCGCCGCGATGGGGTTGGTCATCATCGCCGTGCTTCGCTCGTCGGAGTGGGGATGGGTCCTTCCAGCCGAAGGCGCGCCTTCGATCCTCGGGATGTCGCTGGTCGTGTGGTTTGTGCTGGCCGGGCTCTCGCTCATGTTGCTGTTCCTGCGGCACGTGCAGCGTCTTGAGGCTAGCGGAGCCGACCCGCTCGTCACCCCAGGGCTATTCGCCAACCTGCAGATGACCGGGGGGCTCCTCATGTTCTTCTTCCAATTCCTGGTCATGATGGGGCTCTTCTTCGCGATCCCGCTGTACCTGTCGGTCGCGCTCGGACTTTCGGCGATCGATACCGGCATCAAGCTCCTGCCGCTATCCATCACGATGTTGCTCGCGGCCGCGGGGGTGCCGAGGTTCTTCCCGACGGTCTCACCACGAAGGGTGGTCAACCTCTCGCTCGGCGTGGTCGTCGTGGGGATCGTGTTGCTGTTCTCCGCGATCGACGTGGAGGCCACCGCCGAGATCGTGACCGGACCGCTGCTGCTGATCGGTCTCGGGCTCGGCGGTCTGGCGTCACAGCTCGGCAGCGTCACCGTCTCCGCCGTGCCGGACAGCCAGAGCCCCGAAGTCGGCGGCCTGCAGAACACGGCGAGCCAATTCGGCGCATCGCTCGGCACCGCCCTGGCGGGCTCGCTCCTGATCGCGGCGTTGACGGCCTCCTTCCTGACCGGGATCGACCAGAACCCGGCCGTGCCGGACGAGGTCGTGGCGCAAGCGAACGTGCGTCTGTCGGCCGGTGGCGAGTTCATCTCCGATGTCCAGCTGAAGTCGGCGTTGCAGCAGGCCGGCGTCGACGAACAGACCACCCAGGCCATCGTCGACGCGAACGAGCAGGCGCGGGTGGACGGTCTCCGCGCCACGCTCGCGATGCTCGCGCTGTTCGCGCTCCTCGCGCTGTTCTTCACGACGCGGATCCCCACGGAGCAGCCCGCGGGACCGCCACCGGACCCAGTCCATGCATGACCTGGAGCGCGCAGGCTGATGAGTCCAAGTTTGCGCAGGTCCATTCCGGGGATGTTGCCCTTCACTCGTCAAGGCAGAGTCGTCTCGCCAGCACAGTCGGCCTGTTGTTCCGCAGCCTTCACCTGGCCCGTCGGTTAAGGGAGGACGGTCACGGGCGGTTGGGAGTTGATGTACCCCCTTGATGATCTTGCTGAGCATGATGTGTGTGGCACATCGGATCGTGAAATCGGCTGGGGTACGTGTAACAGGTCGAGATCGTCGGTGATTACCGCTCGAGTCGTCGGAACGGCTTAGGACTGGGTGAATGGCCGGTGTCGATAAAGGACCGGTGCCGATAGGGGAGATGTGATGAGTCAGCAGGCGGTGAGGCAAGTGGCGCGGCGTTCGGCGTTGGATGCCCAGGCGGTACTCCGTATTGAACGGGCCGACCGGGAACGCCGACTCGAGAGGTTGGCCCGTACTGACCGCATTCGGTGAATGGGAGGCCGCGGTCGGGAACGCGGAACGCCGCGCCAGTGCGGAACTGCAGACGATGACCGACACGAAGGACCGTCGTTGCGCGAGGCGCGCCGTTAGGCGGGGGCGCCGGAATCATCCGGAGCGGATAAGCATGCAAGCCGCGAAATAATCGAATGAGTGGCATGCTGAGCGGGGTCGCCTACGCCAAGGATCTTTGCAGGTCCGACCTGGGGCGCCTCGTCAGCATCAACCCCACATTGGAGGCAGTCAGATGTTCAACGACAACGGGTCGTTCCTGCTCGCACTGTTCGAGTTCTTCATCTTCTTCGCATGGATCATGTGCGTGTTTTATGTCTTCGCGGACATCTTTCGTAGCCACGACATGGGCGGGGGAGCGAAAACTCTCTGGTGCCTGTTCGTCATCTTCGTGCCATTCCTCGGCGTCCTCGTCTATCTCATCGCCCGCGGCGGCGGCATGTCGGAGCGCACCCTGGCGCAGCAGCAGGAGATGCGTCGACAGCAGGCTGAGTATGTGCGTTCAGTCGCCGCCACGAGCGGTGGCGGCTCGAGCGCCGATCAGATCGCGTCGGCCAAACAACTCCTCGACGCGGGAACGATCACCCAGGCCGAGTTCGACCAGCTGAAGGCGAAGGCTCTCGCATGAGGCTGTGTCGGTGACGTCGTGGCTACTCGAACCGGCCGCGTTCTCGACAAAGGCGTAGAACTCGCCATTGTCACTATCGGGAATTGCAGCCCACGCTGCGGATGCACGCCCAAGAACCAGCGCGTCATCAGCTATGACCATTGCGGCGCAATCATGCGTCCCCAAAGGCCAGATTTTGACCTGCTGGTCTTCCTGCAGCCGGGTGAGGTGTGTGGCACATCGGATCTCGAAATCGGGAGGGCGTACGTGAAACACACTTCAGAGGGATCGGTCGTGACCGCTCGACCCGTCGCTGGCCTTAAGACAACGGACGAGGTGGCAAAAGCGTCGGACCAACGGCGCGATGGCGCGGCTGTTGTCACCGCTCTGTCTCTCGCACACTGGTAGGAACCACGGGTAGCTCCTGGGCTCGCAACAACTTCACGGCGAGGGATTTCGATCCCGAGATCTGCCGCTGGACCGTATCGTCGTGCGCCGCGGCGCCGCGCCTAAGACCTGGCACGACACGCTCGCTGAGAACCTGGCGGCGTTTTTCGGCGTATTCAGCGGGGTCGCGTTCATCTGGCTCGTTGGCCACGATGCGGATGGTGCGCCTGGCGCAATCGCGGATGAATAGTTGAGCCAGCGCGTCGAGCTGGACATCATCGGGCCGGAGTTCCAGCGCACGGGTGAGCCGCGATGCCAGCGACACGGCCAGAATGCCGGCGATAAACATCATCGAGATGGTGAGGCCGTCGGGTCGTTCGAACACGTTCGCGACCAGCGCGTACAACAAGATCAAGGTCAGTAGGCTGAACGCAGCGGTCGACCCTCGTTGCTGGCGGCGGGCCGCACTGATGGTGACCGCCACCGCCGCGGACACCATCATGGCCAAGATGCCAGTGGCGTATGCGCCGGCCTGTGCGTTGACGTCGGCCCGGAATGCCAAGGTGATGAGGATGCTGACCGCGGTGTAGACCAAAACGACCGGTCGTACCGCGCGTCCCCACTCCGGCGCCATCCCGTAGGCCGGCAGGTAGCGGGGCACGAAGTTGATCAGGCCTGCCATCGCCGAGGCGCCGGCGAACCACAAGATGAGGATGCTACTCAGGTCATAGGCCGTCCCGAAGCCCTCGCCCAGGTACTCATGAGCGAGGTAGGCGAGGGCGCGGCCGTTAGCTATGCCGCCCTCAGCGATCCTCGGGCGGGATCAGCACCGTGGTGATGAAGCTGGTGGTGATCAGGTAAACCGACATGATCACCGCCGCCGTGGTGAGGAGCTTGCGGGTGTTCTTCACCCGGTTCGCCAACCGCTGCTGCGGGTCGGTTCCCGTCGCCGCCACGAGCGGCATCATGCTGACGCCCGTCTCGAAGCCGGACAGGCCGAGCACCAGGAGCGGGAAGGCGATGATCGCCGGGCCGGCGATGTCGAGAAACCCCGTTCCGTGGGCGGTCAGCGCCTGGGTCGAGCTGCCAATCGGCTGCGGAGTCGCGACAATCTGGGTGAGGCCGACACCCACGACTACCGCGTTCAAAGCCAGGAAGAGCGCCACCAGCGGAATCGCGACGACGGCCTCGGTGAAACCGAGCAGGAACACCCCGCCGAGGATCAGCAGCAGCACCACGGTGACGGCCACAGCATGGCCGTGCAAGCCGTCAGGCGCGTAGGGGTTCTCCAGCAGGTGCACCGTCGCATCCGCGGACGAAAAGGTGATGGTGATGATCCAGGAGGTCGCTACAAACCCGAGAAAGGACCAACACAAACGTCTTGCCGCGCCAAAACGGCAGCAGCTTCTCCAGCATGGCCACCGAGCCTTGGCCGTGCGGGCTTTCTGCTGCCACCCGCCGATACATCGGCAGCATCCCCAGCAGTGTGAGGGCCACGATCAGCAGCGTTGCCAACGGCGACAACGCATCATCCGCGAGCGCAGCGATGCCAGGCAGGTACGACAGGGTTGAGAAGTAGTCGACCCCGGTCAGGCACATGACTTTCCACCACGCGTGAGGCTTCGCATGCTCCTCACTCGTCTCCGGGCCCACCGGCTGCACCCGATTAGCCATCATCCAGCTGGCCAGCCGATTGGGCGGCCGACCTCCCCGGAGCGGGCTACCTGAAACCTTCCGCCCAGCTGTCTTAGTCGCGGTACTCATAGGCCCCCTTAGTGGGGAAGGGATAACCCATGCTCAGGCTGCGGCAGCGTCATGGTTGACAGAGCGCGGTGGAATGGGGCACGTCTGTGCTGCGCTGCCTACTGATTTGACCTACGCATTCCAGGGGTGAGTCCAACTTTGCACAGCCAGACTCGAGATGACAAGGGCCGCAGCTCACGCGGTCCGGCGGGCAGGGTGCTCGGGCCAAGACGTCTAAGTCACGGTACTGCGCCGGATTTGGTTCGGAGCTTTGGATGATCGTGACCGGGCGTAGACCAACCCTCATTGGGCTATGCGTGCTGGGCTCCGCCGGGCGAGTTGCTCGGCCCGCGCCCGGAGCACCAGCAAGGTCAGCGTGCCGGCGACAGCGATGGCGGACAAGTTGATCACCA
Organism: Actinomycetota bacterium; assembly: GCA_046725775.1. Lineage (GTDB taxonomy): Bacteria > Actinomycetota > Actinomycetes > Propionibacteriales > Propionibacteriaceae > Microlunatus. Next base: position 9,487 of record JBKOZG010000463.1, read on the forward strand.
GCTGAATGGCCGAACCGATTGCCTCGCTCGGCACCCAATAGGCAATCGCCACGGCCGCGTTGGCGGCTGCTGGGATCGTAGTCACTGAGATCAGGACGCCCACCAGAGCACCGGACTTGGCGGAGGTAAGGGCGAGCATGCCTGCGATACCGGCGAGGAAACCAACAATCCAGGAGAGCGCGTCAGGCTTCCAAATAAAGCTCGTCAATGGCCGCTCGGCTATCAGCATTGCCTCGTTGAGAAGTCCGATGGCGGTGAGAATCCAGGTCAAGATCACGGTTGCCGCCATTCCGACGGCAAAGCCAAAGACTAGAGTGCCCAACGCGCGCGAGGCGGGCAGCCAACGACGGGCCACGATGCCGATACAGAGGGCAACGAGCGGGCCAAACTCGGGTCCGACGACCATAGCACCGACAATGAGGATCGGCTGATCAAGCATGACCCCGATGCCGGCGATCATGGTCGCCACGATCATGAAACAAAGGTAGGTGATGGAGAGCCGGGTTTCCTCGCCGGCGCTCTGCTCCAGCTGCTCCCAGACCACCGCGTCGGCCGGTTCGCCGGGGGTTTCTTCTTCGGCCCTGATCGCGGACTCGGAGATGCTGATGTCCAGGTTCTCGACCACAATTGCGCCCTTTTGCTCCAGGCCGAAGCCTCTGAGGGCCTCCAGAACGCTGGTTGCACCTTCTCGGGCGACGTCAAAGCTGACGACATCTCCCGATGGCTTGCGCGCCGACTGCTCATTGACGCAGAGGTGGGTCACGGCCGGGCTGGCATCGAGCACTTGCAGCACTTTTGGTGTGGTCTCGGATGGGGCGATGAGGCGTACGTGGAGCATCAGCCAGCTCCGCCGGGCATCAGGTTGCTCATGCGGGAAAGGTATCGGCGTCGCTGGTGAAGTCAACGGCATTGATCAACGGCGGCCAGCAATTCCCGGGTCAGCCGCGACGAAAGATCTTCGGCCGGCTGCGAGTCAGCTACATCATCAGCGAACCAGGCGCTACGAAGCGGCAGCAAGGGATCAGCGATTACGGTTCCCCACACCAGCGCAACGGGGCGGCAGCACCGTCAGAATCTCGTCAGGGTTTCACGTGGATAACCCTTCAACAGACTCCGCACGCGAATCATGGAGTCATGCCTGCCGATCGCTTCTTTCGGCGCCACCGCATCCCCGTGCTGCTGGGTTCGGTCTTGGCGCCACTGATCGCCTGTGCCTTGCTTGCTCTGGTGCGCGACGTCATCGATAACACGAACGCAGCGCTGATACTTGTCCTGCTCGTCGTCGCTGCAGCTTCGACAGGGCTGCGGCTGGCCGGACTGCTCGCCGCCGCCTCAAGTGCGGCCTGGTTCGACTTCTTTCTCACCGCTCCGCGCGGCCGGTTCACCATCAGCGACCGTGCCGATATCGAGACCACCGTCCTGTTGATACTTGTTGGCGTAGCGGTCACCGAGATCTGCTTGTGGGGCCGTCGTCAGCAGGCGAAGGCCAGCCGCGAATCAGGCTATCTGTCAGGTGTGCTAAGCGCCGCAGAGCAGATCGGTGCCGGTTCGGCCCCCGCGGCCGCCGTGATCGAGCACGTTCAACAACTGCTGGTCGATGTCCTGGACGTCGACGCCGTGCGCTTTCAGGAGGCGACGAGCGAATTGCTGCCTCCTCTCGAGCTCGACGGTGAGGTGATCCTCGGCGAGCACAAGATGACGTCGATCGTCAAGGTCTGCCCACTGATTCCGAGCTGCGCTTGGCGGTTCGTAATGCCGGTGTCACGCACGGTGAGTTTCGGCTGACTGTCTCCTCACACGTGGCGCGACCGACGATCGAGCAGCACAGGGTGGCCTGCCTGCTGGCCGATCAGGTTGGCCCGGCTCTGGCGCTCGAAGGCCGGTGATCAACTTTCGGGGGGCTGCTCGCCGTCATCGATGTGCAGCCGATAGCCCATACCGGGTTCGGTTAGCAGGTGACGCGGGTGGGCGGGGTCGTCCTCAAGTTTGCGGCGCAGCTGCGCCATGTATTGGCGCAGATAGCTGGTCTCGCTGCCGTACGGCGGTCCCCATACTTCCTGCAACAGCTGGCGTTGGCTGACCAGCCTGCCCGGGTTCCCAGCGCGAATCCGCCTCTCGGATACATGAACTGACGGGCGAACTCCGACGGTGCGTCCTGGATGACCGCAATCGTGCATTCCCGGATGTCGCGGGCGGCGAGCTCCCACTGGACGTAACCGAGGTAGCTGGCACCCCAAGTGGCCAGCGTGCGGCCGGACCACGGCTGCTCCCGCAGCCACGCCAGCGTGCCATCGGCGTCGGCCGGATGTATCGCAAAGCCGTCGAACTCCCTGCCCGAGCCGCCGGTTCCACGCAGACTTACATACAGCACCTGATAGCCCCGTTCGGCCAGCAATTGTGGCATCCGGTCCAGCGCCGCCCCACGGCCATAGGGACTGCGGAGCAACACCAGCGGGGCCCGTTCGATATCGGCCGGGTAAAACCGGTTCGCCAGCAGAGGCACCCCATCGCCAGCCGGGATCACCAGGTCGCGTTCAACCCGTACCGGATGTGGGCTGTGGGGGCCGTACCCCGAACGCTCGGCTCAGCAAGCTCACCGGCTCGTCCCGCTCAGATGAGGCTCTCCAGCCGGAGGACGACGGCACCTTCGAGTCGCTCGACACTCCGACGTTACTGAAGCATCAGGGGGCGATGCCACGCGCAGGGCATACATATGCCGACCTTGACTGCGCTGCCAAGACTCCTGCCAGACGGATCCCCTGTTCTCCTGGGAGTTTCGGAACATCGACATCACCGCTTACGCGGCGAGCGGCGCCGGGCCGACCGCCGCAAGTATTAGTCCCCGGTGACGAATGGCCCAGCCCACTCGAGCCATGCCCACTGTCCGTGGCCATGAAAAAGTCCCCAGTGGTGGCCGGGTCTAGGTCCCCGGTTTTGGCCAGTTAAGAGCCCAACTTTTGGCGTGTCTTGTCGGGGTTGTGGGCCCTGCGCGGCGACGGTGCTGGTGCCAACCAAGTCATCGCACCGCGGAGGGGGTCTCTATTGAAGAACGCGAGGGAACGGATGGATGTATTGGCCGCCTACCGAGAGGTGGGCAGCTATCGCGGTGCCGCGGAGCTATGCGGTACGACACATAAGACGGTGAAGCGGATTGTGGAACGACACAACCGT
>JBKOZG010000300.1:0-4122 GCA_046725775.1 Actinomycetota bacterium
ACGAGAAGCCACCCGGAGCCTCAAACGCCTCATCGCCCGCGAGGTCTACTACCTACTCCCCCGGGCACCTCACATGCCACCGGTTCCTCCATCCCGGCCAGGCAGCCGGAGCGCAGACGCGGTCAAGGTGGAGCCCCCCACGCGCGGAACGACCTTGATCGCGCCGAGCACCGGCACACCATCAAAAATGGAGGAACCGGTCCCTTGACAAACAGGGAAGCATCCCACCTTCCTGCGACCTCACACAGCGTGCAACCTGTGCAGAGTGACTGGAACCTGTGCAAGGTGCCATCCTGGGCGACACTGAGTGTCTAGGAAGCAGCTTCGAGCTGAACTGAGGAAACCAGCGTGTCCGCTCGTCGCTTCAGCTCAGACACATCGCCGGTCACCAGGGCATCGCCTAACAGGAACCCGCTGACACCGACGGCGGCGGCTCCCAGGCGCAGGTACCCCGCGACTGCTTCCAAAGTGACCCCGCCGGTCGGCATCATCGCCACGTCCGGCATCGGCATGAACAGTTCCCTGAAGTAGTCGAGCCCGCCCAACGGACCAACGGGTGAGACCTTGACGGTCGGCACCCCGCGGTTCCAGGCCGAGATGACCTCGGTCGGCGTCAGCGCTCCCGGGATGTAGCACAATCCAAGGTCGGCGGCAGTATCGACTAGCTCCGGCAGGAAGATCTGGCTGACGGCGAAGTCGGCGCCGGCGTCAGCAGCCGCGCGGAGATCATCGACGGTCCGTACCGAACCGACTCCCAGCACGAGACCCTCCAGTGCCCGACGCGTACGGACGAACGCGTGCAACGCGCCCTCGCTGGTCAGGGTGTACTCCTGGCAGGTAACTCCAGCGTCCCGCAGCACTTCAGAGGCGCCCTCGAAGTGTCGGGCATCTGGTGCCCGGAAAATGGCCACAACCGCTCGCGCCGGTAGCACCGTACGGCGGCGCGCCGCGGCATCCGCTGGGTCAGTGGGAACATCATCTCGGACAGGGATCGACAACGTGGTCCTTCACCTCGGCCAGATGGACCTGGCAGATCGAATAGCTGAGAAAACGCTTACTCGACCGTAACAATGGGCCTGCGCCCTGTCAAACGCCCTGGGACTGACTACTGACGCCCGAATTCGACGGTGTCAGTGGTCCAGGCTCGGGCTTGGTCGCTAAGAGTGAAGCCGAGGCCGACTCGGTTCGGCACCTGCATGCGGCCGTCGCGAGTCTCCAGCCGCTCATTGAACAAAGGGTCGAGCCATTCGAAGTGCTCGACCCATGGTTCGCGAGGGTAGGTGGCGGCCAGGTGGAGGTGGATCTCCATGGCGAAGTGCGGCGCCAGCTGCAGTCCGGCTTGGTCGGCGAGGTGGGCGAGACGCAGGAACGGCGTGATGCCGCCGATTCGCGAAGCATCGGGTTGGATGATATCGACCGAGCGGTTCTCGATCAGATTGATGTGTTCGGCGACGCTGGAGAGCATCTCGCCGGTGGCGATGGAGGTGTCGAGGGCGTTGGCAAGCTGGGCGTGGCCTGCGGCGTCGTAAGCGTCCAGCGGCTCTTCGATCCAGACCAGGTTGAACTGTTCGAAGACCCGGCCGAGGCGCATGGCTGTCGGTCGGTCCCATTGTTGGTTGGCGTCGACCATGAGCGGGACATCGTCGCCGATGTGCTCCCGGACGGCGGTCAGGCGTTGGACGTCGATCTTGCTGTCAGGCTGGCCGACTTTGATCTTGATGCCACCGATTCCGTCGGCCAGTGACTTGCTGGCCCTTTCCTTCACTTCTTCGATGGGTGCATGCAGGAAGCCGCCGGAGGTGTTGTAGGCCTGCACCGAGTCGCGGTAGGCGCCAAGAAGCTTGGCTAGGGGCAAGTTGGCCCGTTTCGCCTTTAGGTCGTAAAGGGCGATATCGAGGGCCGCGATGGCTTGGGTGGCAACACCGCTGCGGCCCACCGAGGCGCCGGCCCAGAGCAGCTTCTGGTAAACACGGCCGATGTCGTTGGGGTCCTCCCCAAGCAGCCCGTCGCCGACCTCTTTCGCGTGGGCATACTGGGCTGGTCCGCCGGCGCGTTTGGAATAACTGAAGCCGATTCCGCCGTAGCCGGCCTCGGTGGTGATCTCGGCGAACAGCAGGACGATCTCGGTCATCGGCTTCTGCCGCCCAGTGAGCACCTTGGCGTCACTGATCGGCCTTTCGAGCGGCAGCGTCAGGGTGGACAGCTTGACGTGGCGGATGCGATCGGTGGTCGCATCACCCCCTGATACGGCAGCGAGCGGGTCGCCAATGGCTATGTCGGCGGTCATGCCACCATCATCCCTGTCGCGCGGGTCACGAGCGAGCCTGTGTGCCTGACCTTCCGAGTCGGGGACGGGCGAAGTGCGGGCAGGGGCGGAGCCTTCCTGGCTGAAGGCGGCAGTCCACGATAGGCTGCTGAAAGCGTTTTCTGGCCCTCGCAGGATCCAACAAATACACCATCCAGTTGTCCCATGAAGGAGTTGTCGATGTCGTCCCTCCAGCTCGAACCCGACCGGGCTCTCCCTTTTCCGGCAGAGCAGCGGAGCATCGCCAGGACGATATACGCCCAGACGAAGGATCTGCCTCTTATCTGCATGCACGGACACGTGGAACCGGAGGCGTTCGCCGACGACATCCCGTTCGCCGATCCGGCGCAGCTGTTGATCGTTCCCGATCACTATGTATTCCGGATGCTTGCTTCGCAGGGCATTGACCCCGCTCGCCTCGGGGTGCCGCGGCTCGATGGCGGTCCAGTCGAGACCGACTCTCGGACGATCTGGCGCACATTTTGCGAGAACTGGAAGCTTTTCCGGGGCACGCCCTCGCGTTATTGGCTGGAACATGAGCTTGTCGAGGTGTTCGGGGTCGAATTGGTACCGAGCGGCGAGACGGCCGACGCCATCTATGACCAAATCGCCGCCTGCGTGGCTGACCCTGGGTTCCGTCCGCGCGCACTGCTCGACCGCTTCAACATCGAGGTCATCTCCACGACAGATTCTGCTACATCGGACCTGGGGGACCATGCGAAGTTGGCTGCCGACGGCCTGGGCGAGCGGGTTCTTCCGACCTTCCGGCCAGACAGTCTGGCCTATCTCGACCGTCCGACCTGGCGCGCCGACGTTTCTGAGTTGGCGAACCTCTCAGGAATCGACACGTCGACCTACGACGGCTTTCTCGACGCTCTGCGTTCCCGCCGCGCGGCCTTCGTCGAAGCGGGCGCCCGCGCGACCGATCACGGCCATTTGCTGGCCGACACAACTCCGATGGAGGCGAACGCCGCCCGTGAGCTGTACGACCGCGTCCTCGGCGGGGCGGAGCCGAGCCAGAGCGACGTCGATGCATTCGCGGCGAACATGCTGTTCCAGATGGCTGAGATGTCCTGCGAGGACGGCCTCGTGATGCAGATTCATCCAGGCGTGCTACGGAACCACAACACGGCAATCTGGAACTCCTATGGGCCCGACAAGGGTTACGACATTCCCATTCAGACCGAGTTCACCCATGCCCTACGGCCCATGCTCGACCGGTTCGGCACTGACCCGCGGTTCCACGTCATCCTCTTCACGGTCGATGAGACTGTGTACAGCCGAGAATTGGCCCCCATCGCCGGCACTTATCCATCAGTTCGGCTGGGCGCCCCGTGGTGGTTCCTGGACTCTCCTGAGGGCATGCGGCGGTTCCGAGAGCTTGCCGTCGAGACCGCTGGCTTCTACAACACCTCTGGCTTCGTGGACGACACGCGGGCGTACGCGTCCATACCCGCCCGCCACGACCTCTTCCGTCGCGTCGATGCCGGCTATCTCGCGCGTTTGGTCCTGGAGCATCGGCTCACCTTGGACGAGGCAGTCGAGACGGCCATCGACCTGACGTATAACTTGCCCAAGGAGTCCTACCCACGCCCTTGAATGCACGTTGACGCACACTCATGCGCGCTGAGCCTGTCGAAGCGTGCTTAGGATGCCCTTCGACAAGCTCAGGGCACATACACAAGCTCAGGGCACATACACAAACTCAAGGCACAATGTTGGCGGCCTACTGCGCGTACGGCGCGAACGGTGTCAGATGCTTCACGAAGTGGTCGGCAATGATGCGATAGTGCTCCTCTTCATTGTCGTTCCATACC
>JBKOZG010000236.1:0-12689 GCA_046725775.1 Actinomycetota bacterium
GCCCAGACCGACCCAGCTGTTGAGCAGGGACGCCTCGCCGCTGGGATCGCGGACCATCGTCACCAACGCAAACGCACCGATCGTCGCAGCCCCGTACGCGACTAGGTAGAACATCACCGACGAGATGCTGGTCAACGAGCCTGACTCGCTGCCTGTCACGGCCTGAGATGCTCCCACGAACGCAGTCATCATGAAACCCGCGTGCGCGATGGAGGAGTACGCCAGCATCCTCTTCACGTCAGTTTGAGTGATCGCTAGCACCGAGCCGACAACCATGGTGGCAACGGTAATGATCGCCATCAGCGGCTGCCAATCCCACCGGTCGGCGCCCAGCCCGACATAGAACACACGCATCAAGGCACCCACGGCGGCGATCTTGGTGCAGGCCGCCATGAATCCCGTCACCGGCGTTGGAGCACCCGCGTACACGTCCGGAGTCCAGGAGTGGAAGGGAACTGCGCTGAACTTGAACAGCAGGCCGACCCCAATCAAGGCCATTCCGGCAAGGAGCAAGCCCTGACCCTGCGTGCCATTACGCAGCGCATCGTCGATCGCAGACAAAGTAAACGCGCCAGAATAGCCATAAAGCAAGGCGGCGCCGTAAATGAAGAAGGCCGACGACAGCGCTCCCAGCAGGAAGTACTTGAGCGCAGCCTCCTGCGACAGCAGCCGACGTCGCCGGGCAAGCCCGCACAGCAGATAGAGCGGCAACGACAAGATCTCCAATGACACGAACATGGTGATCAGGTCGTTGGACGCCGGGAAAAGCATCATCCCCAGCACTGCAAAGAGTGCGAGCGGGAAGACCTCGGTGTGCTCGACGCGGCCCCTGATCGCCTCCCGCTCGGCTGGCGAACCGGGGACAGCCGCGGCCTGCGGCGCGAAAACGCTCGCATTCTCGATCTTGTTTTCAGCGAACATGAGCAATGACGCCGCGCCAAAGATGATCACGATCATCCACATGAAGTACGTTGGTCCATCGATCGCCAACGAGTCGACCGCCACCACGGCCTCATCTCCGGATGCCCAGTTCAACAGCGTGATTGCCAAGGCCAATCCCAGGGATGCAAATGCCACCACGAGTTGAACTGCGCGACGCAGCTCGCGGGGGACCACCGCCTCAGCGAGTACGCCAAGACAGGCTCCTGCGAAGACAATCAGAACCGGCGCCAACAGGCCGTACTCGATGGTCGGTGGGGTGATATCCATCGGCAGCAGCGCAGAGATGCTCATCAGCGACCTCCCTCAGCGCTGACTCTTGGCTCCGGATCAGTTACGCCCACGTGCTGCAGTGTGGCTTGCGTCGCCGGTTCGATGATCGACAGTATGGGTTTCGGAAAGACGCCGACTAGCAAGATCAGCAGTACCAGTGGAGCCATGGCGAGCCGCTCCCGGCCATTGAGTTCGGTGACTCTCTCCCGAACCTCGTCAGGGATCGGTCCAGTCATCGTCCGCTGGTACATGATCAAGATGTAGAGCGCTGCCAACACGATCGCCAGGGTAGAGATCACCGCGTACGCGGGGTGCCGGCCGAATGTTCCGGCGAGCACCATGAACTCGGAGACGAAGCTAGACAGGCCCGGTAGCGACAGTGTGGAGAGTCCGGCGAACAACAGCAAGCCCGCCAGCACTGGGGCTACACGGTCCACGCCCCCGTATGCATTGATGTCGCGCGATCCGCGACGCTTGATCAAAAATCCGGCAATGACGAACAACGCGGCGGTGGACATTCCGTGGTTGAGCATGTAGAGCGTTGACCCAGTGAGGCTCTGGCTGGTGAACGCGAAGATGCCGAGCACGATGAAGCCGAAGTGGCTGATCGATGTGTACGCAATGAACCGCATGATGTCTCGACTACCGATCGCCAAGATGGCGCCATACAGGATCGAGATGGTGGCCAGGACCAGCACGACCGGAGTTGCCCACTGGCTTGCCTCCGGGAACAGGCCAAGGCAGAACCTGATCATGCCGAAGGTACCGATCTTGTCCATCACGCCAACCATCATGGTCGCGCCGCCGGCGGTGGACTCCTCGGCCGCGTCCGGAAGCCAGGTGTGCAGCGGCACCAGCGGCGCCTTGATCGCAAACGCGAACATGAAGCCGATGAACAACCACCGGCCAGTAGCAGTACCAAAGTCCAGCTCACTCAGCGTGCTCAACAAGTAGCTCGGCTCTCCCGCCCTGGCCGACTGCACGTACAAGCCGATGATCGAGGCGAGCATCACAAAGCCGCCGAGCAAGCCGAAGATCAAGAACTTGGCTGCGGCGTACGTCCTGCGCGGTCCGGGTCCGAAGCCACCGATCAGGAAGTACATCGGAATCAAGATGACTTCAAAGAACACATAGAACAAGAACACGTCGGTGGCGAGGAAGAGGTACAGCGCACAGCTCTGAACCGCCAGCACCAGCGCGAAGAACACCCGGGAGTCGTACTTCGGGGCGACGGTCCCGGCACTTGTCGCGGCCCTGTCAGTGGCTGCGACCGATCCCTCCACCGACTCAGCAGTCGGGTCAAAGTCGCGCCACGAGGCAATGATCACCACCGGGGTGATGATCACCACCAGCAGCACCAGAGTGAGGCCGACACCGTCCAGGCCAAGCGCGTAGTACACCCCGAGTGGCTTGATCCACGGCGCCTGCTCTCCCAGCTGCATGCCACCGCCGATCTTGAACTGGCTAGCGATGACAAGCGCAAAAGCTAACGTGAGCAGCGACACCGCCAGTGCTATCTGCTTGGCAGCTTTGACGCCAGAGAAGATCAGCACCACAGCGCCGGCAGCTGGTAGCAGCGCCAGGATAGTGAGCCAGGGAATATTCATCGTTCGCCTCCCTAGCCCAGCCGGCCCAGCACGATGACTACGCCCACAATCGCAGCGCCCAACGTCATGGTCAGCGCGTAGGAGCGGACGAAACCGTTCTGCACCCGACGCAGCCGAGCAGACATCCCACCAATCGCGGCAGCTGTGCCGTTCACAGTGCCATCGATTCCGTAATCCTCGAGTCTGACGAGCTGGGACGTGAGTTGCTGTCCCGGGCGCATGAACGCTCCTTCGTTGAATGCGTCGCCGTAGAGATCGTTGCGTCCGGCCAACGTGAAGAAGGATCGGCTCTGGGGCTGGGTCAGCGGGATGTCGCGACGGGGCCCGAAGATCCACACACTTATCCCGGCACCGATGGCGACGACTACCAGGGTGGCGATCGCGACCGTCGAGAAGTGCAGCAAGCTCGGCGCCTCGTCCGGCCCTCCGCCGCCGACCGCAGGATCAAGCCAGCCGACGATCCAGTTGTTGAGTACCAGCCCGCCGATAGCCGAGCCGATTCCCAGCAACACCAGCGGCACGAGCATCACGGGCGGCGACTCGTGCGGATGTACGCCCGGTCGCCAGCGCTTGGCGCCGAAGAAAGTCATCAACATCAGCCGGGTCATGTAGAAGGCCGTGATGCCGGCGCCGAGCATGGCGAGCGCTCCGATGACCGCGCTCTGCTCGAAGGCAACCTCGATGATGTGGTCCTTCGCGTAAAAGCCGGAGAAGAATGGAAACCCGATGATCGCCAGGTAACCGGCCGCAAACGTAACGAAGGTGATCGGCATGATCCGGGACAGTGCGCCGTAGCGTCGCATGTCGACCTCGTCGTTCGTGGCATGCATCACCGAACCTGCCCCGAGGAACATGTCGGCCTTGAAGAAACCATGCGTGAGCAGGAGGAAGATCGCGTACGCGTAGCCGGCCGGCCCGATCCCCGCGGCCAGCATCATGTAGCCGATCTGGGACATGGTCGAGCCAGCCAGAACTCTCTTGATGTCGTCCTTGGCGCAACCGATCCAGGCGCCGACCAGCAGGGTCACCGTGCCAACCACGACCACCGCCGTGCTGGCTGTCGTGGACTCTGCAAATACCGCGTTGCTGCGGGTGATGAGGTAAACCCCAGCCGTCACCATGGTGGCGGCATGGATCAGCGCAGACACCGGAGTCGGGCCCTCCATTGCGTCCAGGAGCCAGGACTGCAACGGCACCTGCGCCGATTTGCCGCACGCGGCAAGCAGCAGCAGCAAACCCAAGATCAATGCGGTGGTATCGCTCACACTGGGCATGCCTGTGTTGACGTCCACGAAGGCCGACGATCCGAAGGTAGCGAGCATGACCATGACGGCGATGGACATGCCCATGTCACCAACCCTGTTGACCACAAACGCCTTCTTCGCAGCTGTTGCCGCCACCGGTTTGTATTGCCAGAAGCCGATCAGCAGGTACGACGCCAGGCCGACACCCTCCCAGCCAACGAAGAGCACCAGGTAGTTGTCAGCCAAAACGAGCAGCAGCATCGCGGCAACAAAGAGGTTGAGGAAGGCAAAGAAGCGCCTGCGGCGATCGTCATGAGCCATGTAGCCAACGGAATAGACGTGTATCAGGCCGCCGACACCAGTGATCAACAAGACAAACACGATTGAGAGCTGGTCGACGAGCAACCCGACATCGATCTGCCAGATTCCGCTGGAGATCCAGTTGTACAGCGGCACCGACACGGCACGAGTCGCCTCGTCGCGGCCGAGCAGATCAACGAAGTAGTAAAGACCGAGCGCGAAGGAGGCCAGCGGGGCAGCCGCGCCCAGGTAAGGCGCCCATCGGTCGGCGCGGCGGCCGACCACTAGCACGACCGCGGAGCTCGCGGCAGGAATGGCAATAAGGAGCCAGGCCAGCGTGAAGAAGCCGGTGGCCGGCACAGGCGTCACGATCTCGAGTGGGAGCATCGCAGTCCTTAGAACTTCAGCAGGTTCGCGTCGTCGACTGAGGCCGAGCGCCGGGTACGAAAGATCGTCACGATGATGGCCAGTCCAACGACTACTTCGGCGGCAGCCACCACCATCACGAAGAAGGCAGCGACTTGGCCGTCCAATGCGCCATGCATCCGCGAGAAAGCCACGAGAGCGAGGTTGGTGGCATTCAACATCAGTTCAACGCACATGAAGGCCACGATGGCGTTGCGCCTGATCATGAAACCGATCGTGCCAATTGTGAACAAAATTGCCGAAAGGACGATGTAACTGGTTGTGGTCACGTCTCGTCCTCAGTTGTGTGCGGAGCTTCATCTTTGGTGATGGCTTCGACCACCTCATCCACGGGTTCGACGAGGTCTCGGCTGTCCAGAATGGCTCCACGGGCTTTCAGCGTGGGTGAGACTGAGAGCTCCGAAATGCTGCCATCGGGTAGCAGCGCCGGCGTGTCCACCGCGTTGTGCCGTGCAAAAACACCTGGAGTTGGCAGCGGGCCGGGATGCTCGCCGGTCTCGGCGTAGCGCTTCATTCGGAGTTCGGCAAGGTCAGCCTGAGTACGACGCTTGATCAGCCGCTCGCTATGAGCGAGCACCATGGCCCCGACGGCAGCAGTGATCAGCAGCGCCGACGTGGCCTCGAAGGCGAAGACGTAACGATTGAACACCAGCGCCGCAATACCTTGGGTGTTGCCCCCGTTTTCACCATTGGCGGCACTTAACCCTGCGGCCGGACCGACGATCGCGTTACCCAGGGCGAAAACCAGGAGCGAACCGAAACCCAGGCCGGCGAGGATCGCGAGCGTTCGCTGCCCCTTGATGGTCTCCACCAGCGACTCTGCGATGTCGACGCCCACCAACATCAGCACGAACAAGAACAGCATCAAAATCGCGCCGGTGTAGACGATGATCTGTACCGCGAACAGAAACGGCGCCTGCAATGCGGCGTACTGTACGGCGAGAGAGATCATCACGGCCGCGAGGCACAATGCGGAATGCACCGGCTTGCGCGCGGCGATCATGCCGAGGGCGCCCAAGATCATTACGGGGGCGAGCATCCAGAAGGCCACTGTGGCGCCGGTGACCAGCGGAATCAGCAAAGGTGTGAGCACGATCCTCACCGGCCCTTCGCCGCGGGTTTGCGTCTGCGCCAGCCCTGGTTGGTCGGGCGCGGCTCCACATCGCTTATATCGCCCGCGCGGTCGTCCGGTTGAGAACTGGAAGGCAGGCCGAGGAAGTACGTCCGCTCGTCATCACCCAGCCTGCGTTCGTGCGGGGGCTCCTCCATGCCCGGCAGCAGCGGCGCCAGCAGATCGGACTTCTCATAGATCAACTTCTCGCGAGTATCGTCGGCAAGCTCGAACTCGTTCGTCATGGTGAGGGCTCGCGTGGGACACGCCTCGATGCAGAGGCCGCACAGGATGCAACGCAGGTAGTTGATCTGGTAGACCCGCCCGTACCGCTCGCCCGGAGAGTACCGCTCCTCCTCGGTGTTCTGCGCGCCCTCGACATAGATTGCGTCGGCTGGGCAGGCCCAAGCGCACAGCTCACATCCGACACACTTCTCCAGACCATCTGGCCAGCGATTCAGCTGGTGCCGGCCGTGAAAGCGCGGCGCCGTGACCCGGGGCCCGTTGGGGTAGTCGATCGTGAAGGTCTTGCGGAACATCGTCCGGAAGGTCACCCCGAAGCCAGCGACGGGATCGAAGAACCCCATCAGGCGTCACTCCCTTCCTTGGTAGGTGCTGCCTCGGCCGGTCCAGCCGCCGATAGATCCTCCTCACCTTTGAGGACCTGGGCAAACTCCGGCAGCACCTGGCCACCCATCGGCGGGACAGGATAACCGCCAGCGAAGGCATCGAACTCGGTAACAGGCTCCTCAGCCGCTTCCTTTGGCTCCTCCTTGCCGCCACCGAGGAAGGTCAGGCCGAGCAGCAATACAAATGCAACAGCCGCCCCGATCCAGAACCCGCGGCCGCTGAACCAGCCCTCCTGTTGGCCCACCCTCAAGATAGCGATCATGAGGGTCCAGACCAGTGAGATGGGGATCAACCAGCGCCAGCCAAATCGCATGAACTGGTCATAACGAAGCCTCGGCAGCGTGCCGCGTAACCACACGAAGATGAAGAGTATGATCAGCACCTTCACGAGGAACCAAAGCAGGCCCCAGTAGCCGGTGTCCCCGCCGCCCGGTAGCAGGTTGAACGGCACCGGCGCATGCCACCCGCCCAGGAAGAGGGTGACGGCTAGGGCGGAGACCGTGATCATGTTCATGTACTCGGCCATGAAGAACATGGCGAAGCGCATGGAGGAGTACTCGGTGTGGAAGCCCCCAACCAGCTCACCCTCTGCCTCCGGCAGATCGAATGGCGCTCGGTTGGTCTCCCCGACCATGGAGATCAAATAGATGATGAACGACGGCAGCAGCTGCACTGCAAACCACACCGGTACGCCGAAGACGGTCGCCAGCTCAGCCTGTTTGGCGACGATTTCCGACGTCGACAGCGAACCGGCGTACAGGAAGACCGCAACCAGCGCCAGACCCATCGCGACCTCATAGCTGATTACCTGCGCACTGGAGCGCAACGCTCCGAGCAGCGAGTACGTCGATCCGGATGACCAGCCCGCAAGCACGATTCCGTACACCCCGATCGAGGCGATCGCAACGATGAAGAGCACCGACACGGGCAGATCTGTGACCTGCAACGGCGTGGTGATCTCGGTAAACGGCACCCGCACGATCCCTGCCATCGGTATGACGGCGAAGGCAGTGATCGCCGGAATGGCGACGACGAACGGTGCGAGCATGAACACGACCTTGTCCGCCGCGGTTGGTGTGAAGTCCTCCTTGAACATCAGTTTCATGCCGTCGGCCAGGGATTGCAGCAGCCCGAACGGCCCGTTCATGTTCGGCCCTTGGCGGTGCTGCATGAAGGCAACGATGCGGCGTTCGTACCAAATGGTGAACAGGGTGAGCAGCAGCAAGATCACGAACGCGAACAGTGCTTTGAGAGCCACTACCCACCATGGATCGTTGAAGAACACCTCGAGGTCCATCGGGACGAGCGGACTCATTGGCTCGCCTCCGTGTCGCCGTCTGCGACGGCCAGCTCATCGGCTGGCCCAATCGTCACAAGATCACCGGCGCTGGCGGCAAGGTGCTGTGGAACCCCTAGACCTGGGGCACGGCTAGGCAGCCAGATGACTCCGTCGACCATCTCTGAGTCGAGCACGGCCGGCAGCGTGATGGATCCCCGGTCATTGCTGATCACTGCGATGCTGGAAATTCCGGCATCTGCCGCGGTGCGTGAACTGATCCGTGCCTCGGCTTCGCGTGCCGTGGCCTGAAGGTAGGGCTCACCGTCGAGCGCACGGCTCTCGTCGAGGGCCATCCGCCAGGCGGCCAGTAGCACGGTGCTGCCGTCTGGCTCAGCTGGCTCGCCTGCGGGATAGTCAGGGGCCTCGTTGCGCTCGCCTTCCCAGGTGCCCAGCTCGTCAAGTTCTGCGCGTGCCTGGGCTGCCGTGCGGAATCCCAGGTCGGCACCCAAACCATCGGCTAAGGCTGCCAGCACCCTGAGGTCGGACATGTCGTTGGGTGACTCCAGCACCATGTCGAACGAGCGGCGCCGACCTTCCCAGTTCACGAATGTGCCTGCTCGCTCCTGCATCAGCGAGACCGGGAAGACCACGTCAGCACGTTCGGTGACCAAGGAGGCGCGGGTCTCCAGGCTGACCATGAACCCAATCGCCTCAAGCCCTTCCAGCACGGCTTGCGGATCGACGAAGTCGTTCGGATCCACGCCCGCGACGACGAGCGCCGCGAGTTCGCCATCAGCTGCGGCGATCAAGATCTCGTCGGCGTCGCGACCTTCCAGGGACGGCAGGGATTCGACTCCCCAGGTCGCTTGGGTGTCGACACGGGCAGCGACGTTCGAGACCGGTCGGCCGCCAGGCAGCAAAGTCGGCAGGCAGCCGGCTTCAATCGCCCCGCGATCGCCGGCCCGGCGGGGCACCCAGGCGAGCCTGGCGCCGGTGCGCTCGGCGAGTCGCTGACATGCACTGAATGTCCCCGATTGACCCGCGGCTCGTTCCCCGACCAAGATCACTGAGTTGGCGTCGAGGGAAACCTCGGCGAGCCGCTGGCTGGTCGTATCGCCCTCGGCGTTGACCTGGTCGAGGACGGCGGCTTCGTTGCCGGGAACGCAGGCTATGAGCTGGGCGCCCATCTTTCGAGCCCCATTGCTGGAATACGGCGCCAAGGTCCAAGATGTGAGTTTTTTCTTGCGGAAGGCCTTGCGAAGCCGGAGAAAGATCATGCCGGCTTCCTCTTCGGGTTCGAGGCAGACCAGCAGTACGGCGCTGGCATTTTCAAGATCAGTAAAGCTGACGCCTCGCCCAGTTCCGGCCACGGCGTTGGCCAGGAAGTCGGCCTCCTCGGCTGAATGCTGGCGGGCCCGGAAGTCAATGTTGTTCGTGCCCAGCACCGCGCGCGCGAACTTGGCGTAGCCGTACGCGTCCTCCAGCGACAGCCGACCCCCGGTCAGGACACCGACCGAGCTCCCGGCTGCCTTGAGGCCGCGTACCGCGACATCAATCGCCTCGGGCCAGGACGCTGGCCGGAGCACATCGCCGTCTCGAACCAGCGGACGGGTAAGGCGGTCTTCGCCGTCACCATAGCGGTGAGCGAACCGATCCTTGTCGGTGATCCATTCCTCATTGACGTCCGGATCGTCCCCGGCCAGGCGCCGCATCACTTTGCCACGTCGATGATCGACCCGGATTGCCGAACCGCACGCGTCATGCTCAGCGATTGAAGGCGCGGAGATCAGATCAAACGGCCGCGACCGAAAGCGGTACGCCGCGCTGGTCAGCGCACCCACCGGGCAGACTTGGATCGTGTTGCCTGAGAAGTAGGACTCGAACGGTTCCTTCTCATAGATGCCGACCTGCTGCAGGGCGCCGCGCTCGAGGAGCGCGATGAACGGATCACCCGCGATCTGCTCGGAAAACCTGGTACAGCGTGCACAAAGCACGCAGCGCTCCCGGTCCAGCAAGACATTGGCGGAGATGTTGATCGGCTTGGGGAAGGTGCGCTTTTCGTCGGTGAACCGGCTCTCGGCATAGCCGTGCGACATCGCCTGGTTCTGCAGCGGGCACTCACCGCCCTTGTCACAGATGGGGCAGTCGAGCGGATGGTTGACCAGCAGGAATTCCATGTTCCCGCGCTGCGCCTTTTCGGCAACCGGCGAGGTGAGCTGTGTCTTGATCTTCATTCCCGGCGCGACTTCAAGGGTGCAGGAGGCTTGCGGCTTGGGGATGGGACGCCCGGTTCCGCCATCGGGCACCTCGACCAGACACTGCCGGCAAGCGCCGACCGGGTCGAGCAGCGGATGATCACAGAACCGTGGAACCTCGACTCCGATAAGTTCGGCGGCGCGAATGACCAGGGTGCCCTTGGGCACCGACACCTCGACGTCGTCGATCGTCAGGGTGACCAGATCCTCGCGCTGCTCAACGGCAGATGAGCTTGCTGCAGTCACGCTCATGCTCCTGCTCCTGCGGGCTCGCGGACGAAGAGCGTGCTGCGCTCGTAGGGAAAGAGCTCCCAGGCCGGGGTGTGCATGGCGGCTTCGAACTCGTCTCGGAAGTACTGGATGGCTGAGGTGATGGGCGAGGTCGCGCCGTCACCGAGAGCACAAAAGGACCGGCCGAGAATGTTGTCGCAAAGGTCGAGTAGCTTCTCGATGTCACCCGGCTGGCCGCGGCCGGCCTCCATCCGCATCAGAATCTGCACCAGCCACCAGGTGCCCTCCCGGCACGGCGTGCACTTACCGCAGGATTCGTGCTTGTAGAACTCGGTCCAACGCAGCACTGTCCGAACGACTGAGGTCGTCTCGTCAAAGCACTGCAACGCCTTGGTTCCGAGCATCGACTTGACGCCTGCGATGGCCTCGTAGTCCAGCGGAACGTCCAGATGGGCGTCGGTCAGGATCGGTGTCGAGGAACCACCCGGTGTCCAGAACTTCAGCCGATGGCCCTCCCGGATGCCACCAGCAAGATCAAGAAGCTGGCGCAGGGTGATGCCCAAGGGTGCCTCGAACTGTCCCGGGTTGGTGACGTGGCCCGACAGCGAGTAGATCGTCATTCCCTTGGACTTCTCGGTTCCCATCGAGGAGAACCAGTCATCGCCGTTGCTGATGATCGATGGCACCGAAGCGATCGACTCTACGTTGTTGATCACTGTGGGACACGCGTAGAGGCCTGCGACTGCCGGGAACGGGGGGCGCAGCCGCGGCTGACCTCTGCGACCCTCCAGCGAGTCGAGCAGCGCCGTCTCCTCACCGCAGATGTAGGCCCCCGCACCGGCATGCACGATGATCTCCAGGTCGTAGCCGGTGCCCAGGATGTTGGCTCCGGCGTACCCGGCCCAATACGCCTCGCGGACCGCCTGCTGCAGTCGGCGCACCACATGCAACACCTCGCCGCGGACGTAGATGAAAGCATGGTGGGCGCGGATCGCGTACGCAGAGATGATCACTCCCTCCAGCAACGTGTGCGGGGAGGCCATCATCAGCGGGACATCTTTACAGGTCCCTGGCTCGGATTCATCTGCGTTGACAACGAGGTATTTGGGCTTCGGGTTGTCCTGCGGGATGAAGCTCCACTTCATCCCGGTGGGAAAGCCCGCCCCGCCGCGGCCCCGGAGGCCGGAATCCTTGACAAGGGTGACGACGTCGGCTGGGTCCATTTGCAACGCCGAGCTGAGTGCGCTGTACCCCCCGCGAAGCTCGTAGTTGGTCAGCTTCCAGGCGCGTTCGTCGGCCCAGTTGGCCGTGAGCACCGGCGTCAGCAGGCCATGTCCTGACTCTGTTGAAGGATTGGTCACTGGCTCCCCTCAGCTGGTCGGTCCGCTACGTGCTTTGGTTTGGGCGCAGTCCAGCCGTGCTGCCGCGCGATGCGCAGGCCGAGCAGCGACGGGCCGCCAGCGGTGGGCCCCTCATCGGCTCGTCCGTCGGGGAAGCCGGCGAGCACCCGCTCGGCCTCCTTCCAGGTACAGACCCGGGCGCCACGTGTGGATTGCACCTCGACACCGGACCGCAACTGATCAACGACCTCGATCGCCTTCTCCGGCGTGGTGTTGTCGAAGAACTCCCAATTGACCATCATGACGGGCGCGAAGTCACAGGCTGCGTTGCACTCCACGTGTTCCAGCGTGATCTTGCCGTCCGCAGTGGTCTCGTCGTTGCCGATCTCTAAATGATCTTGGAGCTTCGCGTATACCTCGTCGCCGCCCATGATCGCGCAGAGTGCTGTGGTGCAGACTCCGACGTGGTACTCCCCCACCGGCCGTCGCTTATACATGGTGTAGAAGGTGGCGACGCCACTGACGTCAGCAGCCGTAAGATCCAAGATCTCAGCACAAGCCTCGATACCAGCCGGCGTCACCCGGCCCTCGACGCTCTGCACCAGATGCAGCATCGGCAGCAGTGCCGAGCGGGCCTGCGGATACCGCGCCGCAATTGACCGTAAGTCCTCCAGCGTCGCCTCGGTGATCTTGGTCTCAGTGACGCCATAATCCAGGCTCGGCTCATCGAAGCGCGTCACAAAGTGCCCATGCCCAACAAGCTCCTCCGACGCAACATCTCCGCCAGCATGCCCATTCGGCGACGGCGGCAAAGGCTCGAGCGGATTGCTCATTCGACCGCCTCCCCTCCCAGACTTGGCCTCGTGCGCCGCTCGGCGCCCACCAGGCCCTCATGACGGCGGCCTGAAGCGGCAGCGATCCTCCTGGAGCCGATTCCTGGGTCGAGGAGGTCGCTAACCTCATCAGGTCGACGGTCGTGGAGTGCCCCGCCGGCCGGCGTAGCAAACCTAAGATGCCTGAATCCGTGCCATCGACAAACCGCAGAAGACTCGCC
>JBKOZG010000411.1:0-11061 GCA_046725775.1 Actinomycetota bacterium
CCTGACCTTCTCCCCGGTGAAGAGCGTGTCGGCGCTCTGGGCGGTCGCCGACCAGTCCACAGCCGCGACCATCGAACGCGCCCACCGGGCCGCCGTCGGGGACGCATTGAGGTTCATCGAACAACACGCGCTCTATACCCGCACCGGAACTGATGGGGTCCGGCAGGTCGAGGTGCGGGGCTTGGTGGCGGCCGCGTTCACCCACCGGGACAGCCGCGCCGGCGACCCGGACCTGCACACCCATGTCGCGGTCGCCAACAAGGTACAGACCCTTGATGGGCGCTGGCTGTCCATCGACGGACGGATCTTGTTCAAGGCCACAGTGGCGGCCTCGGAAACCTACAACACCGCCCTAGAGAACCACCTCCGGACCAGCCTCGGCGTCCGATTCGTCGAACGACCCAACCCAGACCCACGGTTACGGCCGGTCCGAGAAATCGTCGGCGTCGACCCCGCTTTGAACGCGCGCTGGTCGACCCGGCGAGCCGCCATCGAGACCCGCCGCGGCGAGCTCACAGCCGACTTCCGACATGTCCACGGCCGCCCGCCCACGCCGGTTGAGTCGTTGAAACTGGGCCAGCAGGCCACATTGGAGACCCGCGACGCCAAACACGAACCTCGCAGCCTCACCGAACAAAGGCAAGCCTGGCTGATCCAAGCAGGCGAGGTCCTCGGCGGCCCACACGCGGTACAGACCATGGTCCGCACGGCACTGCACCCCGACCCAGTCGCCGAGACGCCGGTCAACGCCCGCTGGGTGAAGGATGCATCTAGCCGGGTCTTGGCGGCGATGGAGGAACGCCGTTCCACCTGGCAGATCTGGCATGTCCGGGCCGAGGCTCAGCGGCAGGTACGAGCGCTCCAGCGGCAGGCGGATCAGAGTGAGCGGTTGGTCGATCTGCTGGTCGGCGATGTGCTTGGGAACTTGTCGGTGTCGCTGGCCCGACCGAATGACGGCATCACCGAACCGGCGGTGCTGCGGCGTTCCGACGGTGCTTCTGTCTACACCGTGGCCGGGTCCGACCTATTCACCTCGACCCGAATCCTGGACGCTGAGCAGCGACTCGTCGACACCGCCGGCCGCTACGACGGCCACACAATATCGCCAGCGGCGGTCGGTGTGGCGCTACTCGAAGCGACCGCCAACGGGATCACCCTGAACGCTGGACAGGCCGCGCTGGTCCGCCAGATGGCCACCTCAGGGGCGCAGCTGCAACTGGCGATCGCGGCCGCCGGCACCGGCAAAACCACCGCCATGCAGACCCTCGCCGCCGCCTGGACCAAAGCCGGCGGAACCGTGATCGGCCTCGCGCCATCGGCGGCCGCCGCCGCCCAACTCCGCGACCAGATCAACGCCCACACCGACACCCTCGCCAAACTCACCTGGTCCCTAAACCATCGCGACTGGTCCGACTGGGCCGGGAGGATTGGGCCGTCGACCCTGGTCGTGATCGACGAAGCCGGAATGGCCGACACCCTTACACTCGACGCCGCCGTCCACTTCATCGTCGGACGCGGCGGCAGTGTTCGGCTGGTCGGTGATGACCAGCAGCTTGCCGCGATCGGCGCCGGCGGCGTGCTCCGCGACATCGCCCACGCCCACGGAGCGCTCCGGCTCACCGAGCTCCACCGGTTCACCGACCCCGCTGAAAGCGCCGCATCCCTCGCCCTCCGCGACGGCCGACCCGAAGCGCTCGGCTTCTACCTCGACCAGCGAAGAATCCATGTCGGGGACCCCGTAGCGCTCACCGACGACGTCTTCAACGCCTGGCAAACCGACCGCAGCAGCGGCCTGGATGCGATCATGCTCGCCCCCACCCGCGAACTGGTCAGCCAACTCAACCAACGCGCCCGCAACCACCGGCTTGCCACCCAACTTGACAGGAACCGGCCCGAAGCCTCGCCGGCGGCCATGCTGGCTGACGGCAACCCGGCCAGCGTCGGCGATCAGGTGATCACCCGAACCAACAACCGAACACTCCGCTTGACCGCCACCGATTGGGTGAAGAACGGCGACCGGTGGACCGTCCTCAAGGTCAACGGGGGCGGTGACCTGACGGTGCGGCACCACCGCAACGGCCGCACCGTTCGGCTGCCCGCCAGCTACGTCACCGAGTCGGTTGAGCTTGGCTACGCCACCACCGTGCACAGTGCGCAAGGGGTCACCGCCGACACCATGCACGGTCTGGTCACCGGTGAGGAGTCCCGGCAGCAGCTGTACACCATGCTGACCCGGGGCCGGATCGCCAACTACCTATACCTGCAGGTCGTCGGGGACGGCGACCCGCACAGCCTCATCCGGCCCGAGACGGTCCACCCGTCCACCGCGACCGAGGTACTCGAGCGGATCCTGGCCCGCGACGGCGCACCGCGGTCCGCCACCACCCTGCAGCGCGACCAGCACGACCCGGCCGTCCGGCTGGCAGACGCCGCCGCCGACTACGTCGACGCCCTCCATGTGGCCGCCGAAGACTTGGCCGGACGTGAGCGCGTGGAGGCGTTGAATATCGCGGCCGAGCAGATTGTGCCTGGCCTCACCGACGAGCCGGCCTGGCCCACCCTGCGCGCGCACCTGCTGCTGCTCGCCGCACACGACACCGACCCGGTCGCCCAGCTCGCGACAGTTGCCGGCAGCCGGGAACTCGGCTCTGCCGACGACCGGGCCGCTGTCTTGGACTGGCGGCTCGACGACACCCGTCACCGCGACGCCGGGCAAGGACCTTTGCCGTGGCTCCCCGGCATCCCGCAAAGGCTGCGCGACCACCCCGTGTGGGCGGACTATCTGGCCGCCCGATCCCACCTGGTCCGCACGCTGGCCGATGAGATTAGGGCCGTCGTCGCCGACACCGATCCGCCCGCATGGGTAACCCAACGCGGCACCATGCTGCCGAGCAGCGCCATCGCGGAAGTGCGGGTGTGGCGGGCAGCGATGCAGGTCAGCCCGGAGGACCGGCGTCCCACCGGCCCCGTGCAGCTTCAGAAAGCCGCCCGGACCTGGCAGATGCACCTCGACCGTCAGGTGGCCGGCGACCGGTCACCGGCGCTGCAGGAATGGGGCTGGCTGCTCAACCAGCTCAGCCCCAACCTGACCAGGGATCCGTTCGCCCCAATGCTCGCTGACCGGCTGGCGGCGCTCTCCCGGGCCGGCGTCGACGTGCGGCTGCTGCTCTGTTCGGCCATCACCACCGGTGGGCCGCTGCCCGATGACCATGCCGCCGCCGCAGTGTGGTGGCGGATCAGCCGGCACCTCACCCCCGCGGTCACCTCTCAGGCTGAGCCTGACAACACCTTGACCACGGCCTGGACCCTACGGCTGGCAGAGCTCGTCGGCGCCGACCGGGCCGACACCCTCCAGGCCAGTCGTTGGTGGCCACCGCTCGTTACGGCGGTCGACTACGCCCTGCAGCGCGGCTGGCGGCTCGACGACCTTCTCGGAGCCGCTCGCATCGATGCCGGGTCTGTGGATGCAGCCCAGGCGCTGCTTTGGCGCATCTCGTTGCTGGCCGACCCGACGCCCACCGACGAGCCGGGCGAGCCGCCCTTTAGCGCCGCCCCATCCGACCCCTGGAACAACGCCGAGCCGCCGACCGTGGAGATCGCCTTCGACGCCCGGGACAACATCACCACCAGACCCGCCGGTACGACCGACGCGGTGTACAGCGGCCCGGCGGATCAGGACTGGGTGGAGCCGGACCTAGCGGTCGCAGCCCTGGTCCGTGGCGTCACCGGGCCCACGGAGCAGAGCGACGCGGACGTCAACCGCATGTTCAGCCGGGCGATGGCCTGGCAGGAATGTCCGATCAGCCGCGACCGGATGATCGAGATCAACCAGATGGCTTTGAGCTACTTCCGCAGCCAGTTCCCATCGTCGTGGGGGCACCAATACTTGGCTGACAGGTTCGGCCAGGACCTGACCGCTGACGTACGCTTCCGGCCCGGCCAGGCACCGGCCGGCTGGACCGGACTGGTCAGCCATCTCCGCAGCCGCGGAGTCACCGGCGACGAGATGACCGCCGCTGGGGTGGGCACCGTCGCCAGCACCGGCCGTCTCATCGACCGGTTCCGCGACCGCGTCGTCTTCCCGATCATCCACAACGGGCAGATTCTCGGGTTCGTCGGCCGCCGACACCCCGACCTGGGCGACACCGGCCGCGGCGGACCGAAGTACCTCAACACTGCAGACACTCCCCTGTTCCACAAAGGAGCCCAACTCTTCGGCGCCAACGAGGTGGATGTTGCCGCCGGTGGCGTCCCGGTGATTGTCGAGGGCCCGATGGACGCCATCGCCGTAACCCTCGCCGGCGGCGGCCGCTACATCGGTGTCGCACCACTGGGTACATCCCTTACCGATGAGCAGGCCAGCCAACTCGCCCGCATCGGCAAGAACCCGATCGTTGCCACCGACGCCGACATCGCCGGCCGGGCCGCCGCCGAACGCGACTTCTGGATCCTCACCCCCTACCACCTCGACGCCCGATTTGCCACGCTCCCTGAAGGCAGCGACCCGGCCGATCTGCTGGCCCTCCACGGTCCGGCAGCGCTCACGAGCGTGCTGGACCAGGCGGGGCCGCTCGGCGACGAACTCATTAGCGAACGGCTCGCCAGCCTGCCACCCGATCAGGCCCAGCTCGAGGCGGCGCGGGTCGTCGCCGCTTGCCCCCCAGAATGTTGGGACCAGGCGAGCCACACCATCAGCTCCCGCCTCAACGTTCCCTTGCCTAGCGTCCGGCGGACCCTGCTCGCCCACGTGAAGGAGTGGAACATCGATCCTCGGCGGGCCGCCGCCAATCCCCTGCAGGGGGTTAACGACGTCAAGAGACGGCTGACCGAATCGGCCACCATCCGACCGGAGCAGCGGTGGGCGGCCCTGGCCGGCCAGCTCGACCAGCGACTCCTCCGGCAGGGCGACTGGCCGGCACTGGCGCAGCTGCTGCAACGAATCGATGATCAAGGACACGATGTCGCTGCGCTCACACGAGCCGTGACCAGGACACCGCTGAATGATCTCCCCGCCCAGGCTCTGCGGTACCGACTCGCCGCGCACCTCGACCTCGGCGACGACCAGCAACAGCCGCCGGTCCACACCTCAGCGGCCAACACCACAACACGACGGCCGAGACAGCACCAGGAAGTTGCCGTGTCATTCGCGGCAACCACGCGGACGCCCCCTCGATGACCAAACGCTTCCCGTCAGCGTTAGCAAGTGCCGTCGTCACCAAGAAGATGATCAATACCGGGAAGGTTCGCCCTAGTGCAGCCGCTGATCGTCGTACTCGCCGCTTCCTCGGCAGCGCGAGGTCGGTGCGCCGACACCTGTCTAACTTGGGCGACCGGCCGCGCAGCGAGAACAGTCCAGCCGGAATCGGGTAGACGATCATGGGCGGCCGCCGCACCCGGCGCCGTGCGGTGCCCTTCGTCGATGCCAGACTTCCCGACGAAAGTCGGGCGCATGCCGTACTTGGCTGCCTGGGGTCACCCGGGACCTCCATCTCCCTGCGCGTACCCGCACAGCGGACCCTTTCGCTCCAGGACTGCGTTGCCTCAGGCTCGCTGACCCCAGGAGCGGCCCAGCTCCTGACGCCCATGATCGAGGCAAAGCTGGCGTTCTTGATCAGCGGTGGAACGGGCTCGGGCAAGCCGACGCTGGCAAGTCACCTGGGTCGCGAGGGAATTTCCCGATCTTCGCCGGGCCGAGGAAGCAAGCTAGTTCGAGCCCAGTCCCTCTGCGCGCCGTCCTAGGAAGACAGGGTCCGGGCCTCGCCACTCAGGCTCGTAGCCGAGCCGTTTCCACCCGCCGACAGGTGCTAGCGCGGCTGCCCGAAGCCCCCAAGGTCGGGGAACTCGATACCGTGTTCTTGACCAATTTCAAGGATCCGATTCTGATCTGGCCCCTCCGGCTTTGCCATCTCCTTGGCGTACTGGGGCAGGAACAGTTCCCAGCCCGATGGAGTTGTGATGATCCAAGTGCGGCCGGTCGTTGTTCCAATGTTTCGATAGTAATGAGCTATCCCTTTTGGCAGGTATACGAGGCCGCCCGGGCCAATTTCAACCAAGCGCTGTTCGGCAAAGAAGCTGTAATGTCCTTCAACAACGATGAATAACTCATCCTCGTTCTTATGGATATGGAGCGGCGGACCCGAATCTGGTGCCTCCGTGGCAGCGACTACCGCCAACGCTTCGCCGGTCTGTTCCCCACTGTGCTTGATCGAAGCAAATATTCCCTCCAGGAAAGTGAAGCTCCTTGCCAGTTTCGGGCAGTACAAAGATAGGTTTCGGCTGCGTGGCTGTGTCGTCGCGGTCGGTCATGCCCCTCAGCATGCTCCTGCACAGCGGTTTGGACAGGCATTACAGCTGAGTCGGTTCCGAGCATGGACGAACTGCCGCCCGTTCTGCTGTGCGTCGGGCTTAGCGACGTCTTAAAGCGGACACCGGCAAGCCCATACTCGGGTTACCGCATACAGATTGGGTCGGCCCTGCTAGGAGTTGCCCTCCGCAACGGGGCTTCGACGGAATGAGGTTCCGCCGTCGCACGGAAAATGGCTGGTTCTGCAGTTCCCCGTGCGATGTATCTGGAATGTCCACGCTGAGGAGGCGTGTCTGCCCCAGATCGAAGCTATGGTCGCCGTCGTAATGCAGGCGTGATCGGGTGGTTCGTCTTGCGTGCGTTCTTTGCTGCCGGAGATCGCCTGCAGCGTGTTCGGACTGACCCGACTCAATCGGCCGCTCGCCGGCGCGGCGCCTTCTGGCTTCTCCTCATAATGTTCGTCCTGTTCGTAAGTGTCGGGAGCCGTCTTGCCATCAATCATGAAAACCAGATCGACTGCATTAAGAACTACGGACATCCCTGCTAAAAATTCGCTTCCACTTCTTGGAAGAGTGCGCCGGTTTGTCTGAGTCCGAGCGAATACGGAATCTGGAGGGTACGTTTTTGCCACCGAGGCCGATATCAAGCAGGCCGCAGGATCTTGGACGCCCTACCATGACGACCAAGTCTGAGTAGGACCGTCAATCAATCTTGGGCGGGGTGCGGACTGCCTGCTGGGGGTGGTGTTTGGCGATGGTGTGGGGTCTCGAAGTGTCGTGGCCCAACTCGGCGGGCCTGCCGTGATGATCCGTGGCGGTTCACGGCTGGTGTGGTGTCGCTCTGTGCGTCGGCGGCTGGGTGGGTGCAGATGAGGTGTGGTGAGTGCGCGGCGGAGGTTGCCGTCACTGCTCGGGTGTGCTCTGGGTGCGGGGCTCCGATCGCTGGGCAGCAGCCGCCAGTGGTGGCCGATGCGGGGGTGGTTGACACGGTGGTGGCGGACATGGTGGTCGGTGCGGTCAGCGACGCCGCGGGAAGGCTGTACCTGCCGGGGTGGCCGGGCAGGCGCTGCCGGAGCCGTATATGCCGGGTTCCGGCGCGAGGATCCCTGCGGAGCTTCGGCTGGTGCTGGGTGGATACGCCGGTCTTGCTGGTGGCTTGTTCGCTACCGCCTTGGCCTGCGCCACGGCTTTCGCCTTTCACTTTCGCCTTGACGGACCTGATTACGGGCTGTTGTTCAGCTTGGCCGTCGGGGCGTTTGCTGCGGGGGCTGTGGCGGGGGCTGGGGCTGGGGCTGTGGCGGGCGTTCAAGGTATCCGATTTTCCAGGCTGCTTCGGCGGCCCAGCGATCCACGCACGGCCACGGTGATGGACTCGAAGCGTGGCGGACGCACACTGATACTCGACATTCCGCCCACCGGCCGCGGGTACCAGTCGCTGTCGGAGGTTCGCCTCGCGTTGTGGATGAAGGCCGGCATGCTGGTGCCCGGTGAGCGGGTGACGGTCTATGGCGGGCTGGGCGGTGAGAGCCCACTGCTGATCAGCAGCGCCCAGCGGAGCCGGGGGTTCCTAGGCAAGATGAAGGGCTGGTCGACCGTCCAGCCCGGGCCGGTAACACCGCTTGACGAGAAGGTGAGCGGTGCCACTCTCGTCGACTGGGCCGCGTGGGCCGCGTCAACGACATTTTCATCCACCGGTCTGAAGCTCGGCTATGACACAGCTGAGGTGGACGCCTTCCGCAACGTCGTTCGCGACACGTTCCTCGGGGGCGCCGTCTTCTGGGTAAACACACCCCCGGTGAGATCAGATGACGTCCGCGGCAAGCAGTTCCCGACCCACCGGCCCGGCTATGACAAGACGCAGGTTGCTGGATTCCTCGAGGCGGCCGGCCTGAGGCTGGCCGCGATGGAGTCCACGGACAGGCCGCAAGGACCACTGGTTAGCGATGCCCTCCTTGTCGCGTGGGCCGAGTGGGCCGACTCAACGACATTCTCAAAACTCATTTGGAGGCGTGGCTACAGCTCGATAGAGGTGGACGCCTTCCGGAAGAAGATTCGCGACACGTTCCTCGGGACAAGAAGATCCCCGGTAAAAGCAGACAAGGTCCGCGGCAAGCAGTTCTCGACCGACGACGATGACTATGACAAGAAGCAGGTTGACGCGTTCCTCGATGCCGCCGGCATCAGGCTGGCCGCGATGGAGTCAACGAAGAGGCCGCAAGGACCACTGGTTAGCGGTGCCATTCACGCCAGGTGGGCCAAGTGGGCCGACTCGACGAGATTTTCAACCAGCCATCTGAGGGTCGGCCGCTATGACACAGCGGAGGTCGACGCCTTCCGGGAGGCTGTTCGCGACGCGTTCCTCGGGGTAAGCAGATCCCCTCTGACGTGGCGTGCGCCCCCCGGCAAGCAGTTCACGACTACGCGCCGCCTACGACCTGGCTACGACCCGGAGCAGGTTGACGCCTTCCTTGATAAGGCCGAACCGAGGCTGGCTGCGATGCGGGCGACCGACAAGGGGGCGACATGAGTGACGACGCCCCATCCGGTCTAGCGCGCTTTCATGCAATCGGGCCGTGAGTTCATCTGTGATGCAGTGAATCGTGCTCCTGCCTAGGGCAGCATCCGGGCTGTCCAGGCCTGGTTCGATGTGGAGTTCCGCGTCCTCGGGAACGATGGATCGGAGCTGCTCT
Organism: Actinomycetota bacterium; assembly: GCA_046725775.1. Lineage (GTDB taxonomy): Bacteria > Actinomycetota > Actinomycetes > Propionibacteriales > Propionibacteriaceae > Microlunatus. The sequence continues at coordinate 8,994 of JBKOZG010000411.1, forward strand.
ACAAATGCGTCACGGTTACCGTGAAATCACGGGGAAAAGCAAGCAGAGCCTGTTCAAGACACAACTACTCAAGTGGGTCGGCGGAACCGGAACCGGCTAAAAATACGGCGCGGAAATACCGTGACGGATCGGCTTCAGTTGATCCCTTCCATGCCCTAGTGGTCGATAACTCCGATGAACCCTGGTCCGTCGGCGGTCCGGACTACCTGCCATCCGAAGACTTCGGGAGCGACGTTGTGGCGCTCGATGTCGAGCTTTGTCGTCGCTGGCGGTCACGGTGGGGATCTTGCGGGTCCATAACTGCCACGTCAACACTTGGCCACGCTGGTCGCCGGGAGCTCGCTCCCACGGCTGCACGCGGCCCCCTGGCTCTCACAACCACACCAAAACAGCCGGGAGCGGGCGCTGCGCGGAGCGCGAAGAGGCCGCAATCGTGACGAAAGTCACCGTCGGGCAATATGTCAAATTGCAGGTTTAGACGAAGCGATCCTCGCCCGCAACCGCAAGCCGGCGCTCGGCATCGACGTCGCTCGCTACGGCAATTCTGAAACAGTGATCACGCAGCGAGAGGGCGGCTGGTCACGGATTGCCTGGGCGGGCGGGAAGCTCTCGACCATGGAAACGATCGGCCACGTTGTGCACGTCAAGAAGCAATGAACGAAGAGCCGGGTCTCAACGATTGGGTGAAGATGTGCGTCGACGCAGATGGTCTGGAAGCAGGAGTCTTTGATCGCCTGGTCGAGCTCGGGCATTCGGTTGGCGAGATCCGTGGTTGTCAGGCCGTCATCGAGCCGGAGGACTTCTCAATGGGCAACAGCTGGGGCCAAGACAAGCTTTGCTCATCCGAGCTGCAATGACGGGACTGGATCGAAGATGCATCTTTGTAGCGCTCACCGAGCCACCGAGCGAGGCCCCTCCATTCCTGCGTTCATTCCGCTGGCCACGGTCCGCTCACACTCTGTGGCTCCGAGCCCGATCCGCTGACCTTGCTCGATAAGCGCAGCAGCAGCCTCCAGCTCCTCAATAGCTCCGGCAGCCACTAGTCGGCCCATATTGAACGAAGCGGTATTGAGCTGGTGATTGCGGGTGCCTTCCCTTGCCTGGGAGAGCCGCTGAAGCTCTCGGCGTAGCGCTCCAAGTCCGTAGGCCCTGGACTCCTCGAGCACCATTGGGGGCCGTGCTGGACGACGTTCTGGGACAAGGAGCTGAATGAGCCAATCCGGCGCGGGCGCAAGCTCTTCTCGCAAGGGGTTGATCCACCGGTATCGGTGACCCTCTGGATGGACAGAGGGCGGTGCGAGTACATAGCCACTTCGGCCTCGGAAGTCGACGCCCGGCAGAACGCCCGCACGATTCCCCACTCCGGTCGGTTTCGCGTACCAGTGGAATCCGTGGCAGGTCTGAACGACTGGGCCTTGCAGCGGTTCCCTGCCACCTCGGGCTTGTTCTAAGGCATCGACGGCAGCCTCATTGTCAAGATCAATTACGTCGAAGCTCAGGCCGGTTCGCAGCCCGATGTTGGCGCGTGGATTCGCCGTCCACCATGCCCTGATCACGTCGAGATCTGTGGTCGCGTCATGGAGCCCGTGGCCGCCATCCGCAGCGGAGATCAACGGCACCTTGGAACGAGGTGCCAAGGGCAGGACATGGATTCCGGTCGATGCGTACGCGAGTGCGGCAGCTCGATGATCCACGCGCTCAGACTGTTTCGGCTACGGGTGAACAGTCGGCCAACGCTGACTGACGACGACCGGCCACGCTTACCCGCCCTCCTTGGTTTGGCGAAGATCAACAGCCTTGATCCATCGCTGACGTCCGTCGGGACCTCGTACACGGCCAAGCCACTGCTGCCGTTCCTTGACCCACCAATCGAGCGTGCCGGCGGCTGACCATGTGGCTGAGTCCACCTCGACCGGTGGATCTACTTCCCGGCGATCCGCTTCGTCGTAGTCATCGACCTTCATACTCAATTAGAACATGTGAGCGATTATGCCGGAAGGGCCAGCTTGCGTGCCGAGGAACCACGTTGATGGGCGGCTCGCGTTCGAGCCGTGCTGCTGTTGGGAGC